>JBCKNC010000010.1:0-41757 GCA_038902915.1 Polaromonas sp. | reverse complement strand
TCCAAAAATCACATTGTTCGTGTCAACCAAAAACTTTTTGAACCACGCCCTTAATTGGAGTTTGACCCTAATTCTCAGGCCGCCAGTATGTTTTAGAAAGCCCATCCATCGTGATGGGCTTTTTTCATGGTCGATCGGGTGCATAGCAGGGCCTACGGGGTTCAGCTTGGGTTCGGAGCTGGGTTGCCCTTTAGAGGGTGTCAGCCGTCAGGTTCGACCGCCGAAGCCTTAGCCTTTCACAATTGGCCGCACAGGTATAAACTCCGGGCGATGCGCAAACCAACGTCAGCCTTCTGGTTCCCTTTGGTTTTCCTTGCTGCAGCTGCCGCTCTGGTGGCCTTGGCTGGTTGCAGCGAAAGCTCTACACAGAGCAAGCAAGAACGGCGGGACGCTCGTATCCAAAAGGCTAAAGCCGAGCTGGCCAAGGGGCCCGAAGTTCGCACCTACAACATTGGCGCCGACCAACTGCTAGTCATGAAAACCCCGGTATCGGACATCTACGGGTTTGTGGACTACCAGCGGTGTTTCGTCTGGCGGGACAGCGAGTTCAAGATTGCCACGATCAGTTGCGCGCAGAAGATCGAATTGTCGCTGGAAAATTAATTCACCAATGCAAAAAGTCCCGGGCCACTGAATGATGGCTTTATGATGCCCCCATCGTCCAGTGGCCATGTGTTTCCGCTCGCGCAAGCATTCGCGATTTGCATGCTTCTTTGGGCGTTGGTTCCGAGCAACCCGTACGGCTACTACACCGTGCTTCGTTTCGCCATTTGCGGCATATCGATCTACTTGGCGTTTCGCGCGCACGAACGCGGAAAACCGGCTTGGATTTGGATTTTGGCAGCCCCCGCGATTGTCTACAACCCGTTGATCCAAGTGTATCTAACGCGCGAAATTTGGTCGGTCATTAACGTAGCAACGATTGTTTTGTTCGCTTGGGCGGGGTTCGCTCTTAGACCGAACCGTGCGTCGAAGGTCTAACTTTAGTTCGAGCGGACGGGCCGCAAGCGCAGTGGCATCATCAACCGTCATCGCGGCCCGCCGTTCACAGTCGCCGTTCCCTGAAGCCGATATACCTTCCTGCAACCCATGAGCAGCAATCAATTCCTGCTAGACGCCAATGACGTTGGTGTGCTTCATTCCCACACGGGGCAGCACATTGTCATCAACCACGTCATTGAATCACACGGCTCCATCGGCGGGCCCCGAAGCGTCAAAAATCTTGCTGAAATTGGTTTGATTGATGCAATCATCGTTGAGACTGAAGATGGTTTTTCGCAGTTGGGGATGATGCGACGTTTTGTGTCGTGGGACTTGGGGTTAGAGGAAAGGAATCTTGTTCGATGGGCGCTTGACGGCTTTTCCGACAAATTGGAGCGAAATATTGCTAGTCTTGCTGATTGGAATCGATTCAAGAATACAGACGTGACGTTAATCGCTATTCCATCTGAGACGCAACATAGCCACCTAAAAGGACTCATCCTCGCCCCTTATGGTGGTTCTGAGTGCTATCGACAATATGCAGGCTGGGACTACGGTACGCCGCGGCCATACAGAGACTTTATCTACAACGTCACCTACGAAGCCATCGCTCACGCCTACAAGACTTTTGGTGCTCGGCGAATTGCTCTGACCCACTGCTCGCGCAACAAGTACATGACCGGGTATCACCGTGATCTGACGACCTGTCAAGTTGAGGCGATCGTGCACTTTTGCAACCTGCACCGCGACATGCACAGCTTCACGTTTTTAGACGAACACCCAGGTAATCAACCTCTACAAATCGTTCAAGAATTCAATGCGATGACGGATGTTGGAATTCACAGGGGAATTAACACGAGACGAGTCATTTTTGCAGGCATCAGCTTTGTCAACCTTGATTGGAAGAAGGGTCCAGATGACCTCGATCCGTTGGGGTGGGCAAACGACATTCCAGAGCACCCCCGCAACTAGTCGTATGCGACTCCGCATGAACGATGTCATAGTGCGGCTTGCGAGTCGCAGTTCTTTGGGGTGTGGGCTGCTGGTTTTATCCGACGATCTACATTACGTAGGGTTTTGTATCCCGGGCCGCTGAAACGGAACTCCGCCTTCTCAACCATCGAGTGAAAGGTATATAGCCCATGGAAATCTTAGGGTACATTGGCTTCGCAGCACTGCTGCTTCTAGCCGTAACCTGGACTATCGGTGTGCGCGTAAGGCTGGGCGCGGGCATTGGCGTGATCTTGGGAGCATTGTTCTTTGTCGTTGCTGCAATCGTTCTCGGCGTTTCTGGAGCCAACAAACTCCACTCGCTCTGGATAGTTCCTACCGGTTTTCTTCTTTCAGTTTACATACAAGGCTTGCTCCCCGTTCATGCTCCAGCTGTCTTCCAGGTCTTTCGGTATTTGGGGAGTGCGTTCGCAAACATCGTCAGGGTCGGCATTCCAGCAGAGCGCATAAAAGCCGCGCTGGATGCGGACCGGAAGGCGCAAATAGACGCTTTCTTTTCAAAGACAGAGACAGAGAAATGACCAAGCCCGTGCCGCTCGCTGCCCCTGGCCTACTTGGCGCTCAACCTCGCTCTGTTAGCTGTCACATGAGGAAGGTGCGCAAGTTCACGAAAGAGGACGGCGTTGAAGCTGGAGACCTGCTCCATTGTGGCGAGGATCATCTTTCCGCCGCTGGATACCTCTTCGCAGCCAGCCCGTCCTTCTACGACTCCGCCGGATACTTGGCGCATATGGGCATTGAGCTACTTCTAAAAAGCTGGCTCCTGGAAGTGGCCGGCGAATTTCACGCAATACATAGTCTTTCGAAACTTTGGAGTACTTTGATGAACGATCATGGAGGTCCGGCTTTGTCGGAAGACGAATCGCGACTCCTCACGAAACTCGATCAATTTGAGACGCTTCGATACCCGAATAGGAAGGTGCCGATGGAAGTTGGGACTGAAGACTGGGAAATGATTGATGCGTTCTCAGAGAAGGTCCGTGGCTGCATGCCTCAATCAATTGAGATTCCCAAAGCCGCAGACAACCTTGTTCGAAAGGTCGGTCGCGTACTTATGAAGAAGAAAAAAGAGCCTACTGGGGGAGCCCACTGATGGGTAACAACCAAATTGCCGTCGCAGTGGCTGCCGGTGCAGGCGCATTAGCCGTATTCGAGGCCTACCATGATTAAAAGGTTTTTCTTAAACTGGGCGTTACGTAAATTCGAGGCGGAGATCAAATCGTTCTTGTCCATCTTCAACACGCTGAGCGCTTCGGAGGTCGGTAAAGTTGTGGGCATGGCAGCACTCATGCACTATCAGTACAGCCAGAAAGACCCAGGGTTCGAAGTTCAGTTGAATTCGAATAAAGGGGAGAACCGAGGCCCTATCAGCACACGGATTATTGAACTCGGTGGACTTGTGTACGAGATGAATCGCGGCGGCCGCCTTGAAGACGCTGCGTCAATGAGCCTCTGGAGATTTACGTTTCGTTGCATGATGGACGACACGTTGCACCACCACGGAATAGCACTGTGGAAAACTGCCGCAAAAGGCTTTCCAGAGGCGAAGCTGTGGTTGGGTGACCGGCTTGAAATCGCACAGAAGTTAGGACTTCAGCCTGACACGCCGAACCTGAGAAGCGCGCTAACGCTTTACAACTACATACCTCCGCAATTCCGTGACAGCTAAATTACGTTATACGGAATGACTTCTGGTAAGTGATCTGCTATGAAAACGGTAGCTGCTTTCTCGCATTTCACGAGGGCTAGAGCACTAAAAATTGGCGTTGTTCAAAAGTGGTTGGCACTTTTTTTCGGGTGGCCATCGGTCATAGGCATCCAAAATTTACATTGTCCGTGTCAACCAAAAACTTTTTGAACCACGCCCCCAAGGAGATTCATCCATGAAAAGTTTGCCCCGTTCTTGGTTGCTGGCGCTCACCACGGGCGCGTGGGTGCCTGTGCAGGCACAGACGTTTGATCAGTCGCTTGCGGCCTTTGAGCGCCAAGATTACCGCACGGCTTTTTCGGGGTTTAAAGAGCTGGCCGAGCAGGGACATGCCGGTGCGCAGAGTAGGCTGGGCCAGATGTATTCGGGCGGCAACGGCGTACCCAAGGACGAGCAGCAGGCGGTCGCGTGGTACAGGAAAGCCGCCGAGCAGGGACATGCCGTTGCGCAGGGCACCCTGGGCATGATGTATGCGTACGGCGGCATCGGCGTGCCCAAGGACGAAAAGCAAGCCGTGGCGTGGTACAGAAAAGCCGCCGAGCAGGGGCATGCCCTTGAGCAGTACCTCCTGGGCAATATGTATGCGTTCGGCAACGGCGTTCCCAAGGACGAGCAGGAAGCCGCAGCGTGGTGCCACAAAGCCGCCGAGCAGGGAAATTACCTTGCGCAGCACGACCTGGGCTGGATGTATGAACTCGGGCGAGGCGTACCCCAGGACGAGCAGCAGGCCGCAGCGTGGTACCGCAAAGCCGCCGAGCAGGGGGATGACGGGGCGCAGAACAGCCTGGGCAAGATGTATGACAACGGCAGGGGCGTGCCCAAGGACGAACAATCAGCTTATTTCTGGTGGCTGCTGGCCAGCGCACAGGGGAATCAAGGTGCCGTAAAGAGCCGTGATATTGTGGAGCGCCGCTTGTCACCAGAGCAACGCGCCGCCGCCCAAGCTGCCGCGCGTAACTGGCAGCCCAAAACCGCCGCGCAATCCAGCAGCGCCACCCACTGAAGTGCCGCTGGCGCCAGTGCTTTGGCCCCCGCCCACAGTCGCCAGGCGTGTAAAGGGGTTTGACCACAATACTGTTCGGCTAAGTGCATTTACCCGCAACCTGTCGAAGCAGGAAGTGCTCCGGCAGGCCCAAGAAGTGCGCTATCCGAACAGTATTGAGGCCTGCCCCCTCGGGGGCAGGGAGCTACCGTGGGGGCAGCATCATGACCAGAAGTCTTTCCGACACATGCCGCGTGCCGAGCAATAGTCGCAGGCTTTGCCCTCACCTAGGGCGGGCATTGACGCACCCGCAGCGATGCGAGACACATCGCTCAAGATGCTCTCAATCAACCCGTCACGCAAGTGAACAATATCGCTCTGGCCATAGGTTTTAGTGGGCTCTTTTTCGCCTAGATTGATGTATGAAGCTGCCAGCGTGTCGTCTGCCAACAAGGCGGCGTAAAAGGCCAGTTGTGTGTCTTCTGATCCTTCTTTGATGCGTGCCTGCGTGGTGACGCGAGCTTCGGTTTTGTAGTCCATCACCAGAGTGGAGCCGTCTGCCCCATTTGGTAATTGGTCGATGCGATCAAGCTTGCCGAACAATGTGACACTGCCGTAAGACATCTCTTTCCAGACCTCGCCCTGAAGAAACTGCGCGCCGCTGGCTTCGTGCCCGGCCAGCCAGTCAAGGTAGCCATCACGCACCCGTGGCCAGATCGCGGTGAAGGGTAAAAATTCGCTGTCAGTTAGGCCAAGCTCTTTGGCAGCGGTTTCGGCTGCTATGTTAATCATAGCTAGTCGCGCCTGCATTGATTGATCTGTAGCTGTTTTTAATGCCTCGTGAAAGCTGTTGAGCAGGGTGTGCAGCCAGTTCCCGAACTCGCGCTTGCCCAATTCGCTCTCAAGCTCTTCCGACTCCTGCAACTTGAGCAGCCGCAGCGCAAAAAAGCGGTACGGGCAGCGGCGCAGGTCTTCATAGGCGCTGGCCGACAGGCGCGTAAGGCGTGTGAGGGGGGTGGACAGCGCCTCATTCGTGGACACGAGCTGTGGCATGGGGTGCGGCGTGGGCCGGGCTGCCACCTCGCGTTGAATGCGCGGATCAGCCGCCATACAACATGATCGAAGTGCTTTATCGGATGCTTGTTTAAGCAGCACCTCCTGCACAAAGCCGCTGGGCATCAGCGCCTCACCAGCCTCGCTGGTACGCCACAGCACGTCGATGTGCGGCATGTGCAATGCGTAGTCCCACGCTTGCCGCTGGGCGCTAGCTAACTCGGCCCGCGAAGGCAAGCCAAGCACCTCACGCTGGGCGGGTAGCCACATGCCGGGCGGCTCTGGCGAGACGGCCAGACGCACTTCATCGGCACCCGGCAGCACCACGGCCTGCATGGGACGACCCAGCAGCTGACTAAGCGGCAAGATCACCACCTGTGCCTCGGGCGGGTGCTCTGGTGCAAAGCTGGCGGCCTCCAGTGTCTGGTTAACCCAGCTGGTGAAGTCTTGCAAGCTCATGCGGATGCTTGAGGCAAATTGCACATCGCTGCCCGCATCGAGGCGCAGCGCTGCAAGCACGGTGCTACCGGCGGCATCCCTGGCCAGCGGCTCCCATTGGTTTGAGATCTGCAATGCGGCGCGCAAATCGTGCAGCCAATCGGTCAGCAAGCGCGCGCGTTGCAGGCCGTCGCGTAGGGCTGTGGCGTTGATGACAAGTAGCGTGTCAAGCACCCTGGCTGGCAAAGCGCGCCAAAAGCGCACCCCTTCCCTGCGCAGTTCAATCTCCAGCAGCGTCACCGCAGAGGCATCAAACGCTGGCGCATTTTTCAACCAGTCCAGCACAGCATCGGCGGATGCGTCCCACGGCATAGCCCGCAGCAGGCTCATCAGCGTGGCGGCGGCGCGGGTGGTGGAAAGCTTCCAGCCGGTTTCATCACGCAGGGCAATGCCGCGCCCGGCCAGCATGGCGCTTAGGCGGCGCGTCAACACCCGGTCTTGCGCAATCAGCGCGACCGGGCAGCGGCCCTTCTGCAAATGCGCGATGACGCAGGCGGCAGCGCGATGCGCTTCGTCTTCGGCATCCTGCGTGGCGTGCAGCGACAGCGCGCCCAGCATGGGCGGGGCCGTCAGTTTGAGCGTCACAGCCTTGTGGCTGAAATGCACTTTCAAGGCTTCAACCAGAGGCTCAGACTGAAAACCCCCAAGTACCACGAGCAAGTCAAGCTGCTTAGAGAACAGCACATCGGATGGGTAGCTTGATGCCGCAGCCCAGGCCAGCGCAATCCGCCCTACTGCAAGCTCAAGCGCCAGCAGCGGGGACTCCAGTCCCACAGCTAGTTGCGCAGCCATATGCGCGCCCCAGGCTAGGCGCTGTGCGGGCGCTTGCGCGGCGGCCAGCCTTGCCATAGCCCAGCTTGACTCAACCAAGCGTCCTGCTAGTGCAGCTTGCTGTGCGCCAAGACCCGTGCGAAGCGCAGCTTGCTGTGCGCCAAGACCCGTGCGAAGCGCAGCTTGCTGTGCGCCAAGACCCGCGCGTAGCGCAGCTTGCTGTGCGCCAAGACCCGCGCGCTCCAGCAAGGCAGCGGCAGTGATCGCATCAAGCGCTGCATCCATCTGGATGTCTTCAGGCACGGGTACAAAGTCACCATCCCCACCTTCAGAAGTACCAGACCAATTCATGGTGCTCTCAAAACGCGGCATGAACGATGCGGCTTTGCCAGTCAATGCGGTGTGCGCAGCCCAGGCGCATCTAGCCTGCTGTATCAACTGTGCGTAGGGCACCAAAACCACGGTCCGGGACGGATGCGCGCCATGGGTTTGAATGCTTGTCGCCAATTGCGCCATGGCCTGCGCCCAGCACACGTCACCGGGATGACCAGAGAGATCGGGGCTTTGCGTGGTTTTCAGGGTATCGGCTATCGTGGTCATAGTATTGATAAGACTTGGGCGTAACTGCGGTGGGACTTGGTTTCTGACACAATGCCCAGAACTTTAGCCGTATCCTGCAACCCCCTGATAAGGAGCCGCCATGGCCAGCGAACTGATTAAACATACCACCGATGCCACGTTTGAAGCCGACGTGCTGAAATCAACCCAGCCCGTGCTGGTCGATTACTGGGCCGAATGGTGCGGCCCCTGCAAAATGATTGCGCCCATCCTAGACGAAGTCGCCACCAGTTACAGCGGCAAGCTGCAGATCGCCAAGATGAACGTCGATGAAAACCGCGATATTCCCGCCAAATACGGCATTCGCGGCATCCCTACGCTGATGCTGTTCAAAAATGGCGAACTGGCAGCCACCAAAGTCGGTGCCATGAGCAAGGCACAACTGACTGCGTTTATTGACCAGCAACTGGTTTAGGGCACTTCTATAAATTCATTTTTCAGGCGAATTGCGGCGTTGCGCGGTGCTCGAAATCCTCACGTACCTGAAGTACGTTCCGGTTCCTGCGCTCCGGGCGCCTTGCACTTCATCCTGAAAATCTGAATTTCTAGAAGCGCCCCCATCAACGGCCTTCACAAAACCCCGCATTTTTCCTGTCATAATCCAAAAAGATTCAACAGACGGCCTTTAACGGCGCTTTATCCAGGGTTATTGGGGTCAGACGCCAATTTCATTACGATGCAAAGCATCGGGGTTATTGGGGTCAGACACCAATTTCGCTGCGGTGCATCGCACCGCGCCCTCCGGGCGAGCCGTAGACTCGGCGAATTTGGGCTCTGACCCCAAAAACCCGCACGATGAATTTGGACTCTGACCCCAATAACCCTCCGGCTTCTTTTCAAACCTCCCCCGTTTTCTCCAATGAACTCACGAATGAGTTCCACCCCAGCAGGTAATCCATGCACTTAAACGAACTCAAGGCACTGCATGTGTCTGAAGTCCTCAAGCAGGCCGAAGAGCTTGAGATCGAAAACACCGGGCGCATGCGCAAGCAGGAGCTGATGTTCGCCATCATCAAAAAGCGCTCCAAAACCGGTGAAACCATAGTCGCCGACGGCGTGCTCGAAGTGTTGCCTGACGGTTTCGGTTTTTTGCGCGCACCGGACTCCAGCTACACCGCCAGCACCGACGACATCTACATCAGTCCGAGCCAGATCCGCCGCTTCAACCTGCACACCGGCGACATGATCGAAGGCGAAGTGCGCACCCCAAAAGACGGCGAGCGCTACTTTGCACTGAACAAGCTCGATAAGATCAACGACGGCCCGCCCGAAGCGAACAAGCACAAGGTGATGTTCGAGAACTTGACACCGCTGTTCCCGCGCGAACAGTTCAAGCTCGAGCGCGACATCAAGGGCGAAGAAAACCTGACCAGCCGCATCATTGACATCATTGCGCCCATCGGCAAAGGCCAGCGCGCCCTGCTGGTAGCGCCGCCAAAGTCCGGCAAGACCGTGATGATGCAGCACATCGCCCACGCCATCACCGCCAACTACCCCGACGTGGTGATGATGGTTTTGCTAGTTGATGAGCGCCCTGAAGAAGTGACCGAAATGCAGCGCAGCGTGCGCGGCGAAGTCATCTCGTCAACCTTCGACGAGCCCGCCGCCAGGCACGTTCACGTCGCTGAAATGGTGATTGAGCGCGCCAAGCGCCTGGTCGAACTCGGCAAGGACGTCGTCATTCTGCTGGACTCCATCACACGGCTGGCCAGGGCCTACAACAACGTGTTGCCGTCGTCCGGCAAGGTGCTGAGCGGCGGCGTGGATGCCAACGCACTGCAGCGCCCCAAGCGCTTTTTTGGCGCTGCCCGCAAAATTGAAGAAGGCGGCAGCCTGACCATCATCGGCACGGCCTTGATTGATACCGGCAGCCGGATGGACGAGGTGATTTTTGAAGAATTCAAGGGCACCGGCAACTGCGAAATCCATCTGGATCGCCGTTTATACGAAAAACGCGTCTTCCCGGCCATCCACCTGAACCGCAGCGGTACCCGCAAGGAAGAACTGCTGCTGGCCCCCGAAATCCTGCAAAAGTCGCGGATTTTGCGTCAATTCATGTACAACATGGACGAAATCGAGTCCATGGAACTGATGCTGAAAAACATGAGAGCGACCAAAAACAACCACGAGTTCTTCGACATGATGCGAAGGGGTGGCTAAAAACACTGGTTATTGGGGTCAGACACCAATTTCGCAGCGGTGCGAAGCACCGCACCCGGAGGGCGAGCCACAGGCTAGTCGCATTTGGGCTCTGACCCCAAAAACCATGACATAATCTAAGGCTTCACGGAAAGTGCTCAAAACGGTTTTGAGTGGCTTCCGAAACGACACATAGAAGTAAAAGAAAAGAGGAAAGATCATGAAAGAAGGCATACACCCCAATTACCGCGAAGTCTGTTTCGTGGACATGTCCAACAACTTCAAGTTTGTGACCCGCTCATGCGTGAACACCAAAGAAATGCTGAAGATGGAAGACGGCCGCGAACTGCCGATGTACAAGCTTGATACGTCGAGCGAATCGCATCCTTTCTACACCGGCACACAAAAATCCATAGACAACATGGGTGGCCGCGTTGAGCGCTTCCGCAACCGCTTTGGCAAAACTGCCGCCAAAGACGCTGCACCGGCTGCTGCCGAGTAAGCTAGCGAAAAGATTTTCGTCGCCTTCATAAAAAGCAGCCTGAAATTCAGGCTGCTTTTTTTTCGGCTTCAGTGACTCAGTGAAAATACCAGCTTGAACAAACCCTCTCCCGCCATCGTTGCCCAGTCAGCCGTGCGCCGCCTGCCCCGGCTTGCACTGATGCTGCTTTGCCTGGCCTATGTATTGCCCGGTTTTTTTGGCCGCGCACCATGGAAGTTTGAAGATATCGCAGCTTTCGGCGTGATGCGCGAGCTGGCCTCGCCTAGCGGCCACTGGCTCGCGCCGCAACTGCTTGGGCAGGCCAATGGGTCTGATGCACTGGTGCCCTATTGGCTGGGCGCACTTGCCATCAAGTGCCTGCCGTTTCTGGATCCGGCTTCTGCTGTACGCGTTCCATACGCCTTGCTGCTGGCGCTGACGCTGCTCGCCACCTGGTATGCCGTGTATTACCTGGCCAGATCCCCGCAAGCCCAGCCGGTCGCTTTCGCCTTTGGCGGTGAGGCCAGTCCGACAGACTACGCAAGAGCCATTGCCGATGCTGGCCTGCTGGCACTGATTGCCTGCCTCGGTCTGGCGCAGTTGTCGCACGAAACCACACCTGCGCTGGCGCAACTCGGGTTTACCGCTCTCATGTTTTATGCCATGGCGGCCAGCCCTTATCGCCGCGCAACCAAAATCTTTGGCCCGTCCCTGGGCCTGCTGATCGGCGCGACCGGGCTGGCCCTCAGCGGCGCACCCACTCTTGCACTATTGTTTGGCCTGGGTGGCGCGCTGGTGGAGTGGACGCACATGCGATGGAGCAGCACGCAGGCATCGGTACAGCTGGATGCGGACAGCAAGCGCCGGTCCTTGCAATGGGTACTGCTGATCGTCGGCATCACGGTGGCTGTCTGCCTGCTTGGTTTCGCCCTTGACCTGTGGCGCTGGCGTATTGAGCTGCCCAGCGCTGACGGGCAGCCAGGCTTGACAGCATGGCGCAAGCTGGGACGTTTGCTGCTGTGGTTTACCTGGCCCGCCTGGCCGCTGGCATTGTGGACACTGTGGCGCTGGCGGCGGCAACTGGCCAGCCGCCATGTGGCCTTGCCGCTGTGGTTTGCAGGTATGTCGATAGCCGCTACATTGACGACAACCTCAGCCGACCGCAGCCTGCTGCTCAGTCTGCCGCCACTGGCAGCGCTGGCGGCTTTTGCACTGCCGACTTTCAAGCGCAGTGCCGCATCGCTGATTGACTGGTTTACGCTGGTCTTTTTTACCGGTTGCAGCCTCATCATCTGGGTGGTCTGGATTGCCATGCAAACCGGTATGCCCCGGCAACCGGCAGCTAATGTGGCAAGACTCGCACCCGGTTTTGAGCCGAGCTTTTCGTGGTTTGCATTTCTGGCAGCGGCCCTTGCCACACTGGCCTGGGCCTGGCTGGTGAAGTGGCGCGCAGACAGGCACCGTACCGCGATCTGGAAATCACTGGTGCTGCCCGCTGGCGGCACAACGCTTTGCTGGCTGCTGCTGATGACGCTGTGGCTGCCCCTGCTCGACTATGCGCGCAGCTACGCACCCATGTCGCGCCAGATTGCCAGGTTGGTGGACAAAACCGCCTGCGTCGAAATCCACGGTGTGTCAAACGCACAGGCGGCCGCCCTGCAATACCACGGACAACTGGAGTTGCGCCAGGCAAAATCGCAAGCGACCTGCCCTTACCTGATCGTCGATGCCGATGCGCAGGCCTCCTTGAGCAGTACCGTGCAAATGCCCGACTGGGCGTTTCTGGCCACCGTACGCAGGCCGACCGATAAAAACGAAACCGTTCTGCTGTTCAAGCGGGTGGGTGCTGGCAGTTAGGGCTTCTGAAATCTGCGCACGCGCGCTGCCGGAAAGGTCATTGAAAAGCAGGAACCCTGCCCTGGCTGGCTCTCGATGCGCAGCTCCGCAGCATGGCGCTGCGTCACATGCTTGACGATGGCCAGGCCCAGGCCAGTACCGCCTGTTTCGCGCGAACGGCTGCGGTCAACTCGATAAAACCGTTCCGTCAGGCGCGGCAAATGCTCGGCGGCGATGCCGGGGCCGCTGTCCCTGACGCGGAACTCGCCACGTCCGTCCTCCAGTAGCTTCCAGCTAACTTGGACATGGCCGCCGTCCGGGGTGTAGCGGACTGCATTCGTCACCAGATTCGACATCGCGCTGTGCAGTTCGGCCTGCACGCCAGCAATTTCGCAAGCCGGGCCAGCATCAAACTCCAGTTGATGGCCGGGCGTACCCAGCATTTCGGACAAAGCCCTTGCCTCCTGCTCACACTGTGCCAGCAGGGCACTGGTGGTGGCCCATTCGTTGGTGCTAGGTGTCGGGCTGCCTTCAAGCGTTGACAGGGTCAGCAAGTCATTGACCAGGGTTTGCATACGCTGGGACTGCTGCGCCATCAGATCCAGATAGCGCGCGCGCTCAGGCTCCTTGAGTGGCAGTGTCTGTAGCGTTTCAATAAACCCCGACAGCACCGTCAGCGGTGTGCGGATTTCATGCGATACATTGGCTACAAAATCGCGTCGCATGGCCTCTGCAAGCTCTATGGCGGTAATGTCACGCGACAGCAGCAACTTGCGATCCATTCCATAGGCATGAACTTGCACCGACAACCGGACCGGCCGCGCTGGCGTACTCGCGCTCCCCGGAATCACCACGTCATGCGAAAAATCGCTTAAAGCCATATAGGCATTGAAGGCTGGTTCGCGTACCAGGTTGGTGATGTGTTGCAGGACATCGCGCTGGGCATCAAAGCCGAAATGCTGCGCCGCTATCTGGTTACACCACTCGATACGCCCCGCGGCATCGAGCAACACCACGCCGTTCGGTGATGCCTGCATGGCCAGTAAAAATTCATCCAGTCGGGCCTGACTTTCGCGGTAGTGAGCATCACGAACCTTGAGGATCCGCCTGATTCTGTCGGCAAGCTCGCGCCATACACCGCGTAATTCAGGTACCGGGCTGACCATGACGGCAGGCGTGTCGTTGCTCTGTTCAACACGCAGCCATTTGAGCAGCCGCCCTATGTAAAAACTGTCAAACGCCAGCCAGATGGCCGCACCGAGAATAAGTCCAATACTCAGACCAATACCCAGTCCATGTTCAGATGCAGCCCAAAAGCCTAAACCGCCACCTGCAAACATGCAGGCAGAAAAAACCAGCCAGCGATATATCATGTTCGGGATTGTGCCGCAGTAATTCCATTTCCAGATCAATACGATATGTTGTTGCTTCGCCTTGCCGTGCTACAGCACTGTCTGCGGCTTCGCGCCTAATCTCCTATCGATCTGAAAATGGAATAACGAGTGCCGTCAGCCGATAACCTGCGCCTCTGACGGTTTCCACCATGCTACCCGCCGCGCCCAGTGCGTCCCTGAGACGCTTGACATGTACATCCACCGTGCGTTCCTCGATAAACACATGGTCGCCCCATACTTTGTCAAGCAGGGTGCTGCGGCTGTGTACACGCTCGGCATGTTTCATCATGTAGTGAAGCAGCTTGAACTCGGTCGGGCCGAGCTTGAGCTCCTGGTCGTGAAATGAGATGCGGTGCGTTGCCGCATCCAGCATCAGGCTGCCCACGGTCACACTGTCGCCAACCGATTCAGGCGCACGCCTGCGCAGCACCGCACGAATGCGGGCCAGCAGTTCCTGGGTAGAAAACGGTTTGGTGATGTAGTCGTCAGCACCTGCATCTAGTCCAGCCACCTTGTCAGGCTCGTCACCACGCGCAGTCAACATGATGATGGGAATGGCTTTGGTGCGTTCCTGCTTGCGCCAGTGCCGTACCAGCGACAAGCCACTTTGCCCCGGCAACATCCAGTCCAGCAGTATCACGTCGGGTAGTGTCGCATCAAGCTCACGCTGCGCCGTCACGCTGTCCTGCGCTAGCACTGCAACAAAACCGCCGTACTGCAAATTGACGGCAATCAGCTCCGCGATGGCGGGCTCGTCTTCGACAATCAATATGCGTGGCTGTTGCTTCATTGACTCATTACCGGACTACTGACTCAATCTGTTCCATCGGAGTGTGCCGCACATCTGCGCCCTTGACGATGTAGATGATGCATTCGGCGATATTTTTGGCATGGTCGCCCACCCGCTCAATCGCCTTGGCCACAAACAACAAATTAAGGCTTGCAGAAATGGTACGCGGGTCTTCCATCATGTAGGTAATCAGCTTGCGCACAAAACCGTCAAACTCCTTGTCGATCAGCTCGTCTTCCTTGAGGATGGAAAGCGCAACGGCAGTGTCCAGCCGGGCAAAGGCATCGAGTGCCTTGCGCAGCAGGCCGGATGCCAGTTCGGCGGCAATGCGCAAGTCCGACGAAGGCAGCCTGCGCGCGGCACCGCTTTCGATGATGGACTTGACCATGCGCGCGATTTTTTCAGCCTCATCGCCAACGCGCTCAAGATTGGCGGTGGTTTTTAAGATCGCAATCAGCAGGCGTAAATCGCCCGCCGTTGGCTGGCGCCGGGCAATGATGGACGACAGCTCGCGGTCAATGTCGATTTCCATGGCGTTCACGCGGGCCTCGACCTCGATCACCTGATTGGCGCTATCAGCGTTGAACTGCGACAAGGCATAAATCGCCAGCCGCACCTGGGACTCCACCAACCCGCCAAGCTCCATGACGCGGGACGATACGCCGTTGAGTTCGCTGTCGAACTGGGTGGATAAATGTTTATCGGACATGTTGAATATTCCTAAAAATTTGAAGCTGCCGGATCAGCCGAAACGGCCGGTAATGTAATCTTCTGTTTCCTTGCGCGTGGGCTTGAAAAACATCTGTTCGGTGGTGCCAAACTCCATCAAGTCCCCCAGGTACATGTAGGCAGTGTAATCACTGCAGCGCGCGGCCTGCTGCATGTTGTGGGTCACGATGACAACCGTATAGTCGTCCTTGAGCTCGGTGATCAGTTCCTCGATTTTCGCTGTCGAGATGGGGTCCAGCGACGAGCAGGGCTCGTCAAACAAAATGACCTGCGGCTTGATGGCAATGCCACGCGCAATGCAAAGACGCTGCTGCTGTCCGCCCGAGAGGCTGGAGCCATTCTGATTGAGCTTGTCTTTGACCTCTGTCCACAACGCCGCCTTGCGCAAGGCCCACTCGACGCGCTCTTCCAGGTCAGTTCTATTGAGGGAGTCGAACAGCTTTACCCCAAAAGCGATGTTGTCAAAGATCGACATGGGAAACGGCGTTGGCTTCTGGAACACCATACCGACCTTGGCACGCAAGAGGGCAACATCCTTCTTGCTGATCAGCAAATCCTCGCCATCCAGAATAACTTCACCTTCAGCCCGCTGCTCCGGGTACAACTCGAACATGCGGTTGAAAACCCGCAGCAGAGTGGATTTTCCGCATCCGGACGGACCAATGAAGGCCGTCACCTTGTTCGCCGGAATTTCCAGGTTGATGCCCTTGAGCGCCTGGAACTTGCCGTAGTAGAAATTGAGATTCTTGACGGAAATCTTCGATTTCTCAGCCGTCACCAAAGTAGTATTCATCTTCAGACTTTTTCGTATCGTTAAGGGCGTTTCATTCCATTTTCAGATCGATAGGAGATTAGGCGCGGGTTATTGGGGTCAGACACCAATTTCGCTGCGGTGCATCGCACCGCGCCCTCCGGGCGAGCCAAAGGCTCGGCGAATTTGGGCTCTGACCCCAAAAACCCACGGCAAGGCGAAGCAACAACATATCGTATTGATCTGGACATGGAATCAGTCAGAGTTTGCTTCGGGTTAAGACCCGCGCCAGAATGTTGAGGCCAAGCACCGCGATCGTGATGAGCAACACGCCGGCCCAGGCCAGTTTTTGCCAGTTCTCATACGGGCTCATGGCAAACTTGAAAATCGTGACCGGCAAGCTTGCCATTGGTTCGCTCAGGCTGGAGGTCCAGAACTGATTGCTCAAGGCCGTGAACAGCAGCGGAGCGGTTTCACCCGCAATGCGGGCCACCGCCAGCAAAATGCCGGTCACAACACCGGCCCGGGCGGCCCGCAAAGTGATGCTCAGGATGACTTTCCATTTTGGCGCACCCAGGGCATAAGCTGCCTCACGCAGTCCTGACGGTACCAGTAGCAACATGTTCTCGGTAGTGCGAATCACCACCGGAATCACAATCAATGCCAATGCAATCACGCCAGCCCAGCCCGAAAATGACTTGAAGCGCGACACAACGACGGCATAGACAAACAACCCGATCACGATGGACGGAGCCGACAACAGGATGTCGTTCACAAACCGCGTCACTTGAGCCAGCCAACTATGCGAATCAAACTCGGCCAGATAAATGCCCGCCATGACGCCGATAGGTGTACCCACAAAGGTCGCCAGCATCACCATCAGGAAAGAACCATAAATGGCGTTGGCCAGACCGCCTGCATCGTTGGGCGGCGGTGTCATTTCGGTCAGCGTATCAAGGGTCAGTCCGGCCAAGCCCAGATAAAGCGTTTCAAACAATATCCAGAACAGCCAGAACAGGCCAAAGGCCATCGCCATCAGGGATAAGGTCAGGGCAATGCGGTTGACGAACTTGCGCCGCGCATAAATGGCCAGCCGGGCCCGCTCCAGGGTAGCGGCCTGTAACACAGACTCTCCGTTCGTCATGACCTGGCTCCTTCGTTTTTCCTGAGCTGTGAGAGCAATATCTTGGAGATGATGAGCACCACAAAGGTGATGAAAAACAGCACCAATCCCAGGTACATCAAGGCCGCTTGGTGCAGACCTTCGCCGGCCTCGGCAAACTCGTTGGCCAACGCCGATGTGATGCTGTTGGCCGCCTGGAACAGGCTCAGAGAATCGAGCTGGTTGAAGTTTCCAATGACGAAGGTGACTGCCATGGTCTCACCAATGGCACGCCCCAGCCCCAGCATGATGCCGCCAATCACCCCCGCCTTGGTGTAGGGCAGCACCACCTTGGAGACCACCTCCCAGGTCGTGGCACCAAGACCGTAGGCCGATTCCTTCAAGAGCGTCGGCGTGACCTCGAACACGTCGCGCATGACTGCTGCGATGAACGGAATGATCATGATCGCCAGAATGATGCCGGCAGACAAAATACCGATCCCCACCGGAGGGCCAGAAAAGAAGGCGCCCATATAGGGCATGTCAGAAAACACAGCCTGCAATGGTTGCTGCACATAAGTGGACAGCAGCGGGGCAAACACCAGCAAGCCCCACATGCCATACACAATGGAAGGAATCGCCGCTAACAACTCAATGGCCGTACCCAGCGGCCGTTTCAGCCAGGGCGGTGCGAGCTCCGTCAGGAACAAAGCGATGCCAAAACTCACAGGCACAGCGATCAGCAAGGCGATGAACGAACTCATCAAGGTGCCATAGATCATGACCATGCCACCGAACTCTTCCTTGACCGGGTCCCACGTCGTGTTGGTCAGAAAGCCAAGTCCATACTTGCTGATGGCGGGCCAGGCACCGAGGGTCAGCGACGCCAAGATCGCCATCAGCATGGCCAATGTAAACAGCGCCGCGCCCTTGGCCAGCCAGCCAAAGATGCGGTCAGCCATGGGGCCCGAGCGGGCCACCTGTACCGGGTGAGGATTGGTCATGACACGTCCGGAAGATTGTGCAGAATGGTTAAAGGCGACATCGCCGGTCGGAAGTGTATGACACGGATAGCTCCCTGGAAGACAGCGTCGTGGAGGGTTGCCGACTTACTTGAACGCGACCGGTTTGCCCGATGCGTCCTTGATCTCGCCCCAGGCTTTTTCGATACTGCCGATAACCGATTTCGGCATGGCTACATAGTCAAGATCGTCAGCCACCTTGTCCCCGTTTTTATAGGCCCAGGCGAAGAATTTCAGCGTTTCTCTTGCATTCGCGGGTTGCTCCTGCAATTTGTGCATCAAAATGAAGGTGGCACCGGTCAAGGGCCAAGACTCTTTGCCGGGCTGATCGGTCAGAATCTGATAGAAGCTCTTGTTCCAGTCGGCACTTGCTGCTGCTGCCTTGAAAGAACTGTCGTTTGGCACCACGAAATTACCCGCTGAGTTTTGCATCAGCGCATAGTTCATCTTGCTTTGTTTGACGTAGGCGTACTCCACGTAACCAATCGAATTGGGCAGGCGCCCGACGAACGCAGCAACACCCTCATTGCCCTTGCCACCCGCGCCTGCTGGCCAGTTCACAGCCGTGCCCTCGCCCACTTTGGTCTTCCACTCTGGGTTTACCTTGCTCAGGTAGTTGGTGAAAATGAAAGTCGTGCCGGATCCGTCGGCGCGACGCACCGGAGCGATGGCTGCGTCCGGCAGAGCCAGGGTCGGATTGAGCGCCTTCAGCGCGGGGTCGTTCCACTTGACAATCTTGCCCAGAAAAATATCACCCAACACCTGACCGTTGAGCTTGAGCTGCCCTGGACTGATTCCTTTGACGTTGATCACAGGAACCACGCCACCAATCACCGTCGGGAACTGCATCTGGCCTTTTTTGGCCAGCACATCATCGGTCTGGGGCATGTCTGATGCACCAAAGTCAACCGTCTTTGAGTCGATCTGCTTGATGCCAGCGCCAGAGCCTACCGACTGGTAGTTGATTTTTACGCCGGTGGCCTTGTTGTAGTCGGCCGCCCATTTGGAATAAAGTGGAGCCGGAAAAGTAGCGCCAGCGCCAGTGATGTTCTGCGCCATTGCAAGGCCGGACAAGGACATGACCACAGCGCTGACAGCGCCAGTCAAAGACAATTTAAAGCTCAGTGGCATACATTCACTTCTTGATAGTTGAACGCTTACAGGGTTGGGCAAGAACAATGGGACTACTTTAAGAAGCTTGTGTGACAAAGGTGTGACAAGCCTTGTTTGACTCCCGAAGTAGCCCTTTCAGGCCCTGCTTGGGCAGGCGCGCGAGGCAGTGTCATCAAACATTCAATTGCTGGGGGCAGTCGCAGGGTCAGGACACCTTTGGTGTTAACCATTTCTGCAAAAACTGCGCACTGCCCATAGCGGGGCCAAGCTGGTAGCTGGTAAAGCCGACACGCGCATACAGCGTCATGGCACTGCGGTTGCCCTGTAGCACCTCCAGCGTCAGCTTGCAGGCACCGCGCTCGCGCGCGATCTGCTCGACCAGCGCCAGCATCTGCTCGCCGACGCGCCGGCCGCGGTGGCTGGCCAGCACCACCACGTCATGCACATTGACCAGCGGTCGGCAGGCAAAGGTGGAAAACCCCTCAATGCAATTTACCAGGCCCACGGGCTGGGCGCCGTCAAACGCGAGCACGCTGAAAGCCTGTGGACGCGCGGCCAGTTCTTGCACCAGATTCTGTTTTGCAAACTCACTGAGCGCTGTGCCGCCGCCTGCCGGGTCTTGCGCATAGGCATCGAGCAGTTGCACGATGGCTTGGGCGTGAAAGGCATCGCTATAGTTGGCTTGCAAAATTCGCATGGGTTCAAGCATCGTGGCTTACGGTTGGTCAGTACGCTTCCATGATAATTGCACTCGTTCATCACAAAATCGAAAAGAGACATGACGACATCAAAAATATCGACTGGCCGCCGCAGCCTGCTGGCCACCGCTTCCACCGTCATGCTGATGGGCACATTGCTGCCCGCCGCACAGGCCCAGACCAAACCGCTGCTGCGCATCTCGACCCCTGCCGTTCCGGACGACTGGCATGCCAAGATGTGGACCGTCTTTAAGGACTCGCTGGACAAGAGTGCTACGGGTGAGTTTGACGTGCAGATCCACCTGAGCGGCTCGCTGTTCAAGCAAGGCACCGAGCCCGCTGCGATGGCGCGTGGCAACCTGGAACTGTCGTCTATCTCGGCATTCGATATTGCCAAGCTGGTACCGGAGTTTTCAATCTTCACTGCGGGCTACGTCGTGCGTGACCCGGCGCACCAGCAAAAAGTTTTCAATGGCCCGATAGGTAGCGAGATGTTTAAAGCCGTGGCTGAAAAGATGCAAGTCACGCCACTGTCTAGCGTTTACCTGGGCACCCGGCAAATCAATTTGCGCGAAGCCCGCAACGTCAAAACGCCTGCTGACCTGAAGGGCGTGAAGCTGCGTATGCCGGGCTCCAAGGAGTGGTTGTTCTTAGGTGCAGCCCTTGGCGCTACGCCGACACCGCTGGCCTTTGGCGAGGTTTATTTAGGTTTAAAGACCGGCACGATTGACGGCCAAGACAACCCCCTGCCATCGGTACGCGCGGCCAAGTTTTATGAAGTGACCAAACAAATCGTCTTGACCAGCCACTTGGTCGATGGCATTTTTATCGCCATCTCGAACAAAGCTTGGGGCGCAATGTCTGCTGTGCAGAAGCAAAAAGTTAAAGCTGCTGCCGATGCTGCAGCCGCCTACAACAACGAGAACCGCATCAAAGAAGAAGGTCAACTCGCTGATTTTTTCAGACAGCAGGGCCTACAGGTCAGCACGCCTGATGTGGATGCGTTTCGCAAGGCTGTGCAAGCCGCTTACCAAAGTTCTGACTACGCCAAGGTCTGGCCCAAGGGCTTGCTGGAACGCATCAACGCCACAAAATAAGCCCGGCCCAACATGAAGAACTGGCCCCAAAAAACCGCCAACGCGATTGGCGGTGGTTTGTTTTTGACACTGTTCATCGTGTTTGTGATTCAGGTCAGCGCACGCTTTGGCTTTAATAAACCGCTGGCCTGGACTGACGAGGCTGCGGTTATTTTGTATGTCTGGATCATCCTGTGGGCCTCGGCTTTTGTGGTGCCCGAGCGTGAGCATGTGGTGTTTGATCTGCTGTGGAACAGCGTTGGCCAGCGCGCCAGGCAGCTCATGCAAATTGTCGGCAACTTGGCTGTTGGCGGCCTGGCACTGTGCGGCATTCCGGCCAGCTGGGACTATGTGCATTTTATGAACCGCGAGGGCACGCCGGTGCTGGGTCTGCCTTTCATGTGGGTGTTTTTGCCGTTTGTGTTGCTGCTGGTGGCGCTGGTGTGTCGTTCGGCATTCACCATTTGGCGAGCAGCACGCGGCCTAGGCCTTGAAAACGAGCTGCGCTTATGAGCACCGCTTTGATGCTGCTGGTGGGCGTGCTGGTGCTCGGCATGTTGCTGCGGATGCCGATTGGTTTTTCAATGCTCGCATCGGGCATTGCCTACCTGCTGGTCAAGCGTCAGGACGTGGGCCTGGTGGCAGAGCAAGTGGGCAATGGTTTGTACAACAGCTATGTGCTGCTGGCGGTGCCGCTGTTTGTGTTTGCAGCCAACATCATGAACGCCGGCACGGTAAGTGATCGCATTTTTGACTTCTGCCGCATCCTCGTCGGGCGTATGCGCGGCGGGCTGGCGCAAGTGGATATTCTGGTCAGCGTGATTTTTTCGGGTATGAGTGGCAGCGCTATTGCCGACGCGGCAGGGCCGGGTCTCGTCACCATCCGGCAAATGCTGAAAAAGCCTGAATATTCACGCGGCTTTGCTGCCGCGGTGGTGGTCGCCAGCGCCACACTGGGGCCGATTATTCCGCCGTCCATACCGATGGTGATCTACGCCATGATCTCCGGTGCATCCGTCGGCGCACTGTTTTTAGGCGGCGTAGTGCCAGGCTTTTTAATGGCTATCCTGATGATGCTGGTGGTTCACTTTATTGCCGTAAAACGCAACATGCCGTGTGAAGCAAAAATCCCGCTGCGCGAATGGCCCAACATCATCTACCGTGGTGCGTTGCCGCTGTCGATACCGATCGTACTGCTGGGTGGCATCTATTCGGGTGCTTTTACCCCGACCGAGGCGGCTGCAGTGGCGGCTTTTCATGCGCTGGTTTTGGCTGGTGTCGTCTATCGCGCATTGACATGGCGAACCTTCTGGGGCGTGGTGATGGAGTCCACACGGGGCAGCGCGGTGATCACCATGATCTTGGCTGGCTCTTTTGTACTCAACTACGCCTTTACATCTGAAGGCGTACCGCAAGCGATGGCGCTGTGGGTTGACGGCATGCAGCTGTCGCAAATCAAGTTTTTACTGCTGGTCAACGTGATGTTTCTGGTACTGGGCTGCTTTCTGGATGTGTCGGTGCTGCTGCTGGTGTTTGTGCCCATGCTGCTGCCTGCTGCCAAGCTGCTGGACGTTGACCTGGTCCATTTTGGTGTGCTGGTGGTGCTGAACATGATGATCGGGCTGATTACTCCGCCGTTTGGCATGCTGCTGTTCGTCACCAAGGCGCTGACCGGCATACCGATTGGCGAGATGATGAAAGAAGGCTGGCCTTTTCTCGTGATGCTGTGGGCGCTGCTGCTGGCGATGACGCTATTTCCGCAAATCGTGCTGTGGCTGCCGCAAACCATAGGTTACGGGGCTATGCCAGGCAGGTGAGTGGGTTATTGGGGTCAGACACCAATTTCGCTGCAGTGCAAGCACTGCACCCTACGGGCGAGCCAAAGGCTAGTCGCATTTGGGCTCTGACCCCAAAAACCCAAACTCAGCCGCGAACAGCATCTGCAACCCGCTCGGCGCACGCTCTGGCCTGCACCGCATCGCGGGCCTCGACCATCACCCGCAGCAGTGGCTCGGTGCCACTGGCGCGTATCAATAAACGGCCAGTATCGCCAAGCTCTGCTTCCACGCTTTTGCTGGTGGCTGCAAGCTTGTCGCTGCTTTTCCAGTCCTGCCCGGCCTTGAGCTTGACGTTGATGAGCGTTTGCGGAAACAGCACCACATCACCGAGCAACTGCACAATCGTTTTGCCGCTGCGCACACAGGCCTGTAGCACCTGCAGCGCGCTGATGAGGCCATCGCCCGTGGTGTGTTTGTCGAGCGCCAGCAAGTGGCCTGAACCCTCACCGCCCAGCAGCCAGCCGCGTTTATCGAGTTCTTCGAGCACATAGCGGTCGCCGACTTTGGCGCGTATAAACTCAACGCCCTTAGCCTTTAAAGCGACTTCAACAGCCATATTGGTCATCAGCGTACCGACTGCGCCGGGTACTTTTTCGCCCCGCGCCAAGCGCTCATTAACCATCAAGTACAGCATCTCGTCGCCATTGAAAAGTCGGCCTGTGCTGTCCACCAACTGCAAGCGGTCAGCGTCGCCATCAAGGGCAATGCCGTAATCGGCTTGGTGCTGCTTCACAGCTTCTATCAATGCCTCGGGGTGCGTCGCGCCGACCTTGTCATTGATGTTCATGCCGTCTGGCGCGCAGCCAATGGCGATGACTTCTGCGCCCAGTTCATGGAAGACTTTGGGCGCGATGTGGTAGGCCGCACCGTGCGCACCATCGACCACAATTTTCAAGCCTTTGAGGGTCAGATCATTGGCAAAAGTACTTTTGCAAAACTCGATGTAGCGGCCTGCGGCATCGTCCAGCCTGCGGGCCTTGCCCAGCGTACTGGAGTCAGCCCACACGGGCGCTTCTTCAAGCGCAGCTTCAACCGCCATCTCCCACGCATCGTCCAATTTGCTGCCTTGCGCACTGAAAAATTTGATGCCGTTGTCAGGATATGCGTTATGGCTGGCGCTGATGACCACACCCAGGCTAGCCCGCTGTGAGCGGGTCAGGTAGGCCACGCCGGGTGTTGGCAGGGGCCCAAGCAGCACCACATCGACACCAGCGGAATTAAAGCCTGACTCCAGCGCGCTTTCAAGCATGTAGCCCGAGATGCGGGTGTCTTTGCCAATCAGTACCGTTGGACGTGACTCGGTGCGCTTGAGCACGCGACCCACCGCGTGTGCCAAGCGTAGCACAAAGTCAGGCGTGATCGGTGGCAGGCCGACCGTGCCGCGAATACCGTCTGTGCCGAAGTATTTTCTTGTCATTGTTGTTGTCTCTTGGTGACTTCAGGTCTTGCTGATTCGTAGGGTGGGCATTGCCCACGCTGGCTTCATGAATGGGGCCAAGTCGGGGATCGCGTGAGCGGTGCCCACCCTACAGGGATCTGAGTAGTTACGTCTCTTGATGAATTTTAGTCAGCTTGTCATTTGAATTTTAGGCTGCCGCCATCCAGATTTTGAGCGCTTGCACGGTTTCGCGCACATCATGCACCCGCACTATACGTGCGCCCCGATCAACGGCCAGCAGAGCCGCCGCCACGCTGGGCAGCATGCGGTCAACCACATCGAGTTGCGCCACCGATGCCAGCGAGGTGCCGCAGACTGCGGCCAGCGACGATTTGCGCGACCAGCCAGCCAGCAGCGGATGCCCCAACGCAAGCAACTCGCGTTGCCGCGCCAGCAGTG
Organism: Polaromonas sp.; assembly: GCA_038902915.1. GTDB lineage: Bacteria > Pseudomonadota > Gammaproteobacteria > Burkholderiales > Burkholderiaceae_C > Polaromonas. Next base: position 17,329 of record JBCKNC010000010.1, on the reverse strand, counting down.
AAAAGTTTTGCGCAACCGTCTTGCCAAAACCAATACCCGGGTCCAGCACCATGCGCGTCCTGTCCACACCCATCGCTTCAAGCCGGGCAGTAGCATCGTTCAAAAAAGCCAGCACTTGGGCCAGCACGTCGCCCTCCATAGGCGCAGTCTGCATGGTGACAGGCTCTCGGTGCATGTGCATCAGGCACACGCCGCAGGCCGGATGCCCGGCCACCACCTCTCTGGCCCCCGGTTTGCGCAGCGCCCAGATGTCGTTGATGATGTCAGCACCCATATCCAGTACCGCCTGCATCACTTCAGGTTTATAAGTATCTACCGATACCGGAACGCCCAGCCTCACGGCATGTAGCACCACAGGCAGCAGGCGCGCCAGTTCCTCGTCAACTGGCACCGGCGCAGCACCGGGGCGGCTGGATTCGCCGCCAATGTCCAGAATGTCTGCCCCATCCTTGATGAGCTGCTTGCAGTGCAGAACAACCGTGTCTGTCGTGGCGTGCTGCCCGCCGTCCGAAAACGAATCGGGCGTGACGTTGACGATGCCCATGACGCGGGGCTTGGTCAGATCAATTTGAAAACGGGAGGTTTGCCAAAACATCGCAATTCCAAGAGGTCAAATAAAAATTCAAAAGAAAACCCGGGACCAGCCCGGGTTTTCGTGAGTTAAAAAAGCTTAAGCCACTGTTGGCGCGGGGTCTGTACTGACAGCCGGTGTGTCGCCCGTTGGCCCGCTACCACCGCTGCCAGCCACCGACGCATTGCGTGGGGTCCAGTCTTTCGGTGGACGGGGTTCTTTGCCAGCAATGATGTCGTCAAGCTGCTCGCCGTCAATGGTTTCCCACTCCAGCAAGGCCTTGGCCATGGCGTGCATTTTATCTTTGTTGTCTTCAATCAGCGTGCGGGCAACCTTGTATTGCTGGTCAATGATGCGGCGGACTTCGTCATCGACTTTTTGCAGCGTGACTTCGCTCATGTGGTTGGTCTTGGTGATCGAGCGGCCCAAAAATATTTCGCCTTCGTTTTCAGCGTAAACCATGGGGCCAAGTGCTTCCGTCATGCCGTAACGGGTCACCATGTCACGAGCCAGACCGGTGGCGCGCTCAAAGTCGTTGCTGGCACCGGTGGTCATCTGGTTCATAAACACTTCTTCGGCGATACGGCCACCAAACAGCATGCTGATCTGACTCAGCATGAACTCTTTGTCGTAGCTGTAACGATCCTGCACGGGCAGGCTCATCGTGACACCCAATGCGCGACCACGCGGAATGATGGTGACCTTATGCACCGGGTCACACTTGGGCAGCAGCTTGCCAAGCAGCGCATGGCCTGACTCGTGGTAGGCCGTGTTGCGACGTTCTGCTTCAGGCATGACCATGCTTTTACGCTCCGGCCCCATGATGATTTTGTCTTTGGCTTTTTCAAAGTCCTGCATCTCAACGGTGCGGGCATCGCGGCGCGCAGCCATCAAGGCGGCTTCGTTGCACAGGTTGGCCAGGTCAGCCCCAGACATGCCAGGTGTGCCGCGCGCAATGGTCATCGCACTGACATCTTGTCCCAGCGGCACTTTGCGCATGTAAATGTTCAGGATTTGCTCACGGCCACGAATGTCGGGCAGGTTCACGTACACCTGGCGGTCAAAACGGCCTGGCCGAAGCAAAGCGGCATCCAAAATGTCAGGGCGGTTGGTGGCGGCGACCACAATGACACCGGCATTGGTTTCAAAGCCGTCCATCTCGACCAGCAGCTGGTTCAGCGTCTGTTCGCGCTCATCATTGCCACCGCCCAGGCCAGCACCGCGCTGGCGACCTACTGCGTCAATCTCGTCGATAAAAATAATGCAGGGTGCGTTTTTCTTGGCGTTGGCAAACATGTCGCGCACACGGGACGCGCCCACGCCGACAAACATTTCAACGAAATCAGAGCCCGCGATAGAAAAGAATGGAACCTTGGCTTCGCCAGCAATGCTTTTTGCCAGCAGGGTTTTACCGGTTCCCGGAGGGCCGATCAGCAGCAACCCGCGCGGGATGCGGCCACCGAGTTTTTGAAACCTGGTCGGGTCTTTCAAAAAGTCAACGACTTCTTTGACCTCTTCTTTGGCTTCGTCGCAGCCAGCCACGTCGGCGAAGGTGACAGGGTTGCTGGACTCATCTAACAGGCGGGCCTTAGACTTACCGAAGCTGAACGGCCCGCCCTTGCCGCCACCCTGCATTTGCCGCATGAAGTACACCCACACACCAATCAGCAGCAACATGGGGCCCCAGCTCACGAGCAGGGTCATCAGAAGCGAGCTCTCTTCACGTGGCTTGACATCGAACTTCACGTCGTTGGCAATCAGGTCGCCGACCAGGCCGCGATCCAGGTAAGTTGCAGTGGTGCGAACCTTGCGGTTGTCGGTGGTGATGGCGGCAATTTCGGTACCGCCCTGGCCTTCGGCGATGGTGGCGGTCTTGATGCGTTTGCCGCGAACCTCTTCCAGAAAGTCGGAGTACCCCAGATAGGAAGCACCAGTGCCGCCCCGTGTATCAAATTGCTTGAAGACGGTAAAAAGAACCATGGCGATGACCAGCCAGACTGCAATTTTTGAAAACCACTGATTGTTCAAGAAGGACTCCGATTTAAAAGCTCAGGTGTTACTTAAGACGGCACATGCGTCTGATTTTAGGCCTTTCAAGAGCTAAAGCCGCATAAAACGATGGTAACCCCTAGCTTGTGGAGGAATAAGGGATGCGGAAATTGTCAATGTCGCGTTTTTGGTGGTGCTGGGGGGATGCAGTGCTAGGCGTTACAAGTGCCGTGTGGCCAAGCCACACAAACGCGTAACAACGACGCAATGCGCCCGCCAGTGCTGTCCAAAAATGGGATATTGGCAGTTTCCGCATCCCTAAGGCTATTTAAGCCCCAAACCCACCAGAAAAGTCTCGGAAGAACCCGAGCGGGATGCCTTGGGCTTGAAGCGTTTGACCACCTTGAAGGTATCTTTGAACAGCTTGACCATGGGGTCATAAGCGCCACCGTGGAAGAGTTTGACGACCAATGCGCCGTCGGCTTTGAGGTGCTGGATCGAGAACTCAACCGCCAGTTCAATCAGATCGGCAATGCGCGCCGCGTCTGCCGAATCAATCCCCGACAGGTTGGGCGCCATGTCGGAAATCACAGCGTCGACCTTTTTTTGCCCTGAATGGGAAAAAACAGCTTCTTCCAGCGCTTTTAAAACCTCCGCTTCGCGAAAGTCACCTTGAATGAACACCACCCCTTCAATCGGCTCCATCGGCAGCAAGTCTAGTGCAATGATGGTGCCATTGAGTGTCCCGGCCGCAGCCCCGGTAGGCGACATTTTGCGGCGCGCGTACTGGCTCCAGGCACCGGGCGTGCTGCCCAGATCAACCACCAGATCACCAGGCCGGATAAGCCCCAGGTTTTCATCAATTTCTTTCAATTTGTAAGCCGCGCGTGCCCGGTAGCCCTCTTTTTTGGCGAGTTTGACGTAGGGGTCATTAATGTGCTCGTGCAGCCAGGCTTTATTGACCTTGCCACCCACTTTCGCAGGCGCTTTTGTAACCGTCTTTGCTGCTGGCTTTGTATTTGCTTTCATGCACCCGATTGTCCTCCCATCGCAACGCCCCAAAGCCACCGATAATCAGGCCATGGCTCAAATAATCCTTACCCCTGCCCAGCGCAAAGACCAACGTGCCGAGGCGCACCACCTGAATGCGGTCGTGATGATCGGCTCTGACGGTCTGACTGCCAATGTCAAAAAAGAAACCGATGCGGCCCTCAATGCCCACGGGCTTATCAAGGTGCGGGTACAGTCCGACGACCGTGTCGGCCGTGAGGCCATTTTTCAAACGCTGGCCCATGAACTCAATGCCGCACCGATCCAGCACATCGGCAAGCTGCTGGTGCTGTGGCGGCCCAAGCCGGAAAAAGAAAAAAAGATTGACGAAGACCGTATGCCCGGCCCGCGCGACATCAAGGTGCTTAAAAACAGCTCGCGCTATGGCCAGCGGCCCGAGGTCAAAGTACTGCGTGTGCTGGGCAACCAGCGCTTGAGCCCGGGCGGTACAGTCAAACGGGCCAATCCACGCAAGCAAAGAAGTATCAAGAAGCGGTCACAAGACTAATCGGGTTATTGGGGTCAGACACCAATTTCGCTGCAGTGCAAGCACTGCACCCTACGGGCGAGCCAAAGGCTAGTCGCATTTGGGCTCTGACCCCAAAAACCCCCTCTTTATTTTCGGGCAACCAGCCCATAACTACCAGTCATGACAAATCCACTCCTAGACTTTTCTGACCTCCCGTTGTTTGACCGCATCAAGCCCGAGCATGTCGCCCCCGCCGTCGACGAGTTGCGGCTAGCTGCCGAAGTAGCGCTTGAAAAAGTCACGGCACCAGACTTCCCTTCCAACTGGGTGGGTATTGCAGCCACACTCGATGTAGCGACTGAACAGCTGGGCCGCGCATGGGGCGCTGTCAGCCACCTGAACAGCGTGGCCGACACGCCAGAGCTGCGCGCCGCCTACAACGCGGCCCTGCCCAAAGTCACCGAGTTCTGGACACGCCTGGGTGCAGACGAGAGGCTATACGCCAAGTACAAGGCGATTGATGTCGCCAGCCTGAACGCAGAGCAACGTCAGGCGCATAAAAATGCGCTGCGCAATTTTGTGCTGTCAGGCGCAGAACTCACAGTCGCAGCCAAGGAGCGCTTTGCTAAAATCCAGGAGCGGCAAGCCGAACTGAGCCAGAAATTCAGCGAAAATGCACTCGATGCTACCGATGCATTTGCCTACTTCGCCAAAGAAGACGAGCTGGCTGGCGTGCCTGCTGACGTCGTGCAAACTGCGCTAGAAGCGGCCAAAGCGGAAGCCAAAGAAGGCTACAAACTCACACTGAAAATGCCCTGCTACCTGCCCATCATGCAGTTTTCGGACAGCAGCGCACTGCGTGAAATCATTTACCGTGCCTACAGCACCCGCTCCAGCGACCAAGCCCCTGCTGAGTTTGCCAAGTTCGACAACAGCGCCGTCATGCAGGAGATATTGGCGCTGCGGCTTGAAGAAGCGCAATTGCTCGGCTACCACAATTTTGGCGAAGTGTCAGTCGTCACCAAAATGGCCAAGTCGCCTGAAGAAGTGGTGACTTTTTTGCGTGACCTCGCGCACCGCACCCGCCCCTACGCCGAAAAAGATGTGGCCGACCTACTGGACTTTGCGGCTAGGGACCCTCTGCATAACTCTGGCGAGGCTGTGGCAGTCGGATCGGGATGGGCTGCAAGGCGTCTTTTTGCAGGCAATAGCCCAGCTATTGCCAAGAAAAACAACGCAGCAGACCGCCCGAGTCCGGCTGATCACAGACCGCAGGGAGTTATGCAGAGGGTCCCTAGCCACCTCAAGCTGAACGCTATTGAAGCCTGGGACTATGCCTACATCGGCGAAAAACTCAAAGAAGCGCGGTATGCGTTCAGCGAACAGGAAGTCAAACAGTATTTCACCGCGCCGAAGGTGCTGGCCGGTCTTTTCAAGATTATTGAAACGCTGTTTGAAGTCGTTATTCGCAAAGACTCTGCACCGGTATGGAATGCAAAAGTCGAGTTCTACCGCATTGAACGTGCAGGAGAACTCGTGGGCCAGTTTTACCTCGACCAGCCTGCCCGTACCGGCAAGCGTGGTGGTGCCTGGATGGACGGTGTGCGCTCGCGCTGGCTGCGCCCCGACACGGGAAAACTGCAGACACCCGTGGCGCAACTGGTCTGCAATTTTGCCGATGGCGTGGGCGGCAAGCCTGCCCTGCTCACGCATGACGACGTGACCACGCTGTTCCATGAATTTGGCCACGGCCTGCACCACATGCTGACGCAGGTCAACGAACACGATGTGTCGGGCATCAGCGGTGTTGAATGGGACGCGGTTGAACTGCCCAGCCAGTTCATGGAAAACTTCTGCTGGGAATGGGATGTGCTCAAACACATGACGGCCCACGTTGATACCGGCGAGCCGCTGCCGCGCGCGCTGTTCGACAAAATGCTGGCGGCCAAAAACTTCCAGAGCGGCATGCAGACGCTGCGCCAGGTCGAGTTTTCGCTGTTCGACATGCTGCTGCACACCAGCTACAAACCACTAGATGACGTGATGGCTTTGCTCAATGAGGTACGCAAGGAAGTGGCGGTCATCAAGACCCCACCCTACAGCCGCACCGCGCATACCTTCAGCCACATTTTTTCAGGTGGCTACGCAGCAGGTTATTACAGTTATAAATGGGCAGAAGTGCTGTCGGCAGATGCTTATGCAGCGTTTGAAGAAACTGCCGCATCAACACCCGAAAGCAGCCCGGGCAAGACTACCGTAACAGTCGAAACCGGCAGAAAATACCGCCAGGCAATTCTGGAGGCGGGTGGCAGCCGCCCTGCCATAGAATCATTCAAGGCCTTTCGGGGCCGGGAGCCGTCGATTGATGCACTGATGCGTCATCAGGGTATGGCCTAAGCCTAAGCACGTTATGCACTTTAAGCGCGTTAGAAACTACACGACTCAATTGATTCAAACGACCTAAGGCAACCACCATGACCTCACTCGCTCTCAAGTGTTTAGCCATCAGCGCGGTAGCTTTAGCCGCTATAGGCGCGGCCAGCTCAGGTGCCCAGGCACAGCAGGTTCACCGCATCGTGGGGCCAGACGGCAAAGTCACTTTCTCGGACAAACCGCCACCGGCCACCAGCAACGCCAAAGTAACTTCAAGCACAGGTGCATCGGGTAGTGGTGGCTCTGCCAGCAGCAACCTGCCTTTTGATCTGCGCCAAGTCGCGTCGAAGTACCCCGTCACGCTCTACACAGGCGAGAACTGTAGCCCCTGTGGTTCGGCTCGCGCATTGCTCATGGGCCGAGGCGTGCCGTTCACAGAAAAGACCGTCATCACGGTTGCCGATGCAGCGGCATTGCAGCGCCTGAGCGGTGAAAATTCCCTGCCCTTTGGCACCATAGGCGGCCAGCAACTCAAGGGGTTTTCAGATGCTGAATGGACGCAGTTTTTAAACGCCGCTGGCTACCCTGCAACCTCGATTTTGCCCTCCAACTATCGCCAGCCACCGGCAACGCCGCTGGTTGCGATTGCGGTAGCGCCTTCTGCTGCACCTGCCGCTGCGGCAAGCCCCGCGCCCGCTCGCGCAGCCCCCGCACCCGTGCAACCCGCAGCTACGGCGGACAACCCAGGTGGCATCCGGTTTTAAAACACCAAAGTTTTAACCCCGCCCGCGCCGCCCAGCAAACACACATTAGCCTTCTGAAAAGCAAACACGCCCACCGTCACCACACCCGGCCACTGACTGACGGTTGACTCAAACCCCAGCGGGTCAGTAATCATCAAGCCCGTCACATCCAGAATGTGCTGGCCGTTGTCTGTTACCAGCGGCGCGCCATCTTTTAGCCGCAATTTTGCAGTGCCACCCAAAACCAGAAACTGGCGTGCAATGCGCCCTGCCGCCATCGGGATCACCTCCACCGGCAGCGGGAATTTACCCAGCGTTGCTACCCGTTTTGACTCGTCTGCAATGCAGACAAATTTGCGCGACTGCGCCGCCACGATCTTCTCCCGCGTCAGTGCCGCACCACCGCCTTTGATCATGTAGCCCGCGTGGTCAATTTCATCAGCACCGTCGATGTACACAGCCAGTTCCTCAACCTCGGCCGCATCAAACACCTTGATGCCGAGCGCCGCCAAGCGTTCGGTCGATGCGACGGAACTGGACACCGCCCCGGCAATGCTGTCCTTCATGCTGGCCAACGCATCAATAAACTTGTTGACCGTCGAGCCAGTGCCGACCCCCACGATGCTGCCGGGTTCAACATAGGCCAGTGCGGCCTGGCCAACCAAAGTTTTGAGTTCGTCTTGAGTCATGATTGTTTTGATGGAGAGAATGGATGAATTTAGGGCGCTTCTAGAAATTCAGATTTTCGGGATGAAGTGCAAGGCGCACGGCGCGCAGCAACCGCAATGTACTTCAGGTACATGAGGATTGCGAGCACCGCGCAACGCAGCAATTCGCCCGAAAAATGAATTTATAGAAGTGCCCTTTACAAAGATGAGGTTTTGCGACAATACAACTGCCCACCGCACAACCCAAATTATCCGATGTCCTTGCTCCAAAAATTCCAAAAACTTCAAAACCTTCCCTATATGATGGTCCGGACCTTTTTATTTGGACTGGATCCGGAAGTTGCGCACGAGCTAACCATGGCCTCGCTGGCCCGCACGCAGGGCACGCCGCTCGCTCTGGCCTACTGCGCAGCGCGGGTTGACGACCCGGTCACGCTGGCTGGTTTGATATTTCCCAACCGCGTGGGCCTGGCCGCAGGGTTGGATAAAAACGCCCGCTGCATTGATGGCCTTGCCGCCATGGGCTTTGGTTTTATTGAAGTTGGTACCGTCACACCGTTGGCCCAAAACGGCAACCCAAAGCCGCGCATGTTTCGCTTGCCAGAGGCCAACGCACTGATTAACCGGCTGGGTTTCAACAACGACGGGCTGGATGCGTTTTTGGCCAACGTACAAAAATCTGCCGTTCGCAGGCAGAGTACAAACAACAAGGCTGAGAACAAAGTCTTGCTGGGCCTGAACATCGGCAAAAACGCCGCCACATCGATTGAAAATGCAGTCGATGACTATCTGATTTGCTTAGGCGGCGTGTACCCACATGCCGACTACGTCAGCGTCAACATCTCCAGCCCCAACACCAACAACCTGCGCGCCCTGCAAAGCGACGAGGCGCTCGATGCACTGCTGGGCCGCATCGCCGAACGCCGCGAAACACTGGCCAAAGAACACGGCAAGCGCGTACCAATTTTTGTCAAAATCGCGCCGGATCTGGACGAAGCGCAGGTGAGCGTCATCGCCGCCACCCTGAAGCGCCACGCCATGGACGGCGTGGTCGCCACCAACACCACGCTGAGCCGCGAGGCCGTGCAGGGCCTGCGCCATGCAGATGAACCCGGCGGCCTGTCAGGCGCACCGGTGCTGGAAATGAGCAACCGCGTCATCCGCCAACTGCGTGCTGCATTGGGCAAGGCTTACCCCATCATCGGCGTGGGCGGCATCCTGAGCGCCGAAGACGCGGTGAGCAAAATCAAGGCCGGCGCTGATGTGGTGCAAATCTACACCGGCCTGATCTACAAGGGGCCGGGGCTGGTGAAGCAGGCGGCGACGCTGATCAAAAACAGCCGCTAGGAGCCTGTAAGATATAACCAGAGAATGCACAGGCTTCCGGGCGCCTGTCATTCGCGGTTAATTTCAATTCGAACAACCTGATTATTTGGATATTTTTTCGATGAGCAAGATTCAGTGGACTGGCGGCGTGGAGCATTGGACCAAGAAGGGAGACATCAACCTGTTCCTTTGGGAAAAAGCCGCTTCACCCAAGGCTCCTTACCAGGGCACTATTTTTTTCGTGCATGGCTCCTCCATGGCCTCCCAGCCGACCTTTGACCTGCATGTGCCGGGACGGCCTTACTCCTCGGTGATGGACTGGTTCGCCGAGCGCGGCTTCAACACTTGGTGCATGGACAACGAAGGCTATGGTCGCTCAGACAAACACCGCCCGATCAACAGCGACATCAGCAACGGTGCCGATGACCTGGCCGCGGGCAGCGAGTACATCATGGAAAAAACCGGTGCCAAATCACTGCTGATGTACGGCATTTCGTCGGGTGCGCTGAAGGCGGCACTGTTCACCGAGCGGCATCCCGAGCGCGTGGCCAAACTGGCACTCGATGCCTTTGTATGGACCGGCGAAGGCAGCCCTACGCTGGAGCAGCGCAAGAAGAAACTGCCCGAGTTCCTGGCCAAGAACAGGCGCCCGATTGACCGCGCCTTCGTGCATAGTATTTTCCAGCGCGACCATCCCGGCAGCGCCGACGAGGCTACGGTCAATGCGTTCGCCGACGCCATCCTCACGCTCGATGATTCGATACCCACCGGCACTTATGTCGACATGTGCTCTAAACTGCCACTGCTGGACCCGAAAAAAATTCCCGTGCCTTCCATCATCTTGCGGGGAGAGTACGACGGCATTGCAGGCATGGACGATCTGATAAATTTCTTCAAGCTGCTGCCCAACATGAACAAGCAGTTCAGCGTGATGGCCGGCATTTCGCATGCCAGCTTCCAGCAGAAAAATTACATGATGGTCTATCAGATACTGCACAGTTTCTTCACCCTGCCAGAGCCAACTTACAAGGAGTAATACCATGAACGCCATTGCCAGGTCACTATTGCTGGGGCCGCTATCCTTAAGATATGCAGATACCTATACTTGCGTGGAGCGGGTCAGAGTGAGGGGGAATCAATGCTGAAACGCAGACTCGGCAACAACGGCCCCGAGGTACCGCTGCTCGGCCTGGGCTGCATGGGCATGTCGATCAGCTACGGCGAGCCCGATGACCCGGAATCGATTGCCACAATGCACCGCGCGATCGAACTCGGCTGCAACCTGCTGGTCACGTCGGATGCGTACGGCAGCGGGATCAACGAATCATTGATTGCGCAGGCCATCAAGGGCCGGCGCAGCCAAGTGCTGATCGCGACCAAATTCGGCAATCTCGGCCTGGCCGCGCGCAGCGGCGGTGATGCCCCGGCCTTGAGCGGCGGCCATCCCGATTATGTGCCGCAGGCCTGCGATGCGAGTCTCAAACGGCTGGGTGTCGATGTCATCGACATCTACTGCCTGCATCGCGTCGATGCGACGGTGCCGATCGAAGACACGGTTGGTGCGATGAAACGCCTCGTCGAGCAGGGCAAGGTGCGGTACCTCGCGCTGTCGGAAGCCGGCGCGCAGACCATCCGTCGCGCACATCAGGTACATCCGATGGCCGCCGTCGAGACCGAGTATTCGCTGTGGAGCCGTGATGCCGAGGCTGAAATTCTGCCGGTGTGCCGCGAACTGGGCATCGGCTACATGGCTTATGCGCCACTGGGCCGCGGCTTTCTGACCGCGACCATCAAGCATGTCGACGCCCTGATTGCCAAAGATCGGCGGCGTGAACATCCTCGGTTTTTTCCTGAAAATATCAATAAAAACAATTACTTACTGAAATATCTCGAGGCGATAGCGAGCGCTCACCGAGCGACGCCGGCGCAGGTCGCGCTGGCCTGGCTGCTGGCGCAGGGTCCGGACATCGTGCCGATACCCGGCACCAAGCGGCGCAAATACATCGAGGAAAATTGCGCGGCCGCGGAGTTGCAATTGAGCGCGGCAGAAATCGCCGGGTTGAGCGCCGCTTTTGCGCCGGGCGTCACCGCCGGCACGCGTTATCCGGAAAAACAGTTGAAGGCGCTGGGGATCTGAGAAACCCGGTGAGCGGTAAGCCGTGAACCGGGAGCAGAGCAACCCAAGGTCGAGCGACTGCCATTCTGGCATTGGCAAAGGCATCCTTTCCGGGTGTCATCAACAGGAGACTTCGATGAGTCATGTGACGTGGACGGGCGGTGTAGAGCACTGGACCCAAAAAGGCGACATCAAACTGTTTCTCTGGGAGAAAAAAGCCTCTTCCAAAGTGCCGCATGCGGGCACCATTTTTTTTGTGCACGGTTCGTCCATGGCCTCGCAGCCGACATTCGACCTGCAGGTTCCCGGGCGTCCCTGGTCTTCCGCCATGGACTGGTTTGCCGACCACGGCTTTGACACCTGGACCATGGACAACGAAGGTTATGGCCGCTCCGACAAGCACCGGGACATCAACAGCGACATCAGCAACGGTGCCGATGACCTGGCCGCGGGCAGCGACTACATCATGGAAAAAACCGGTGCCAAATCACTGCTGATGTACGGCATTTCGTCGGGTGCGCTGAAGGCGGCGCTGTTCACCGAGCGGCATCCCGAGCGCGTGGCCAAACTGGCACTCGATGCCTTTGTATGGACCGGCGAAGGCAGCCCTACGCTGGAGCAGCGCAAGAAGAAACTGCCCGAGTTCCTGGCCAAGAACAGGCGCCCGATTGACCGCGCCTTCGTGCATAGTATTTTCCAGCGCGACCATCCCGGCAGCGCCGACGAGGCTACGGTCAATGCGTTCGCCGACGCCATCCTCACGCTCGATGATTCGATACCCACCGGCACTTATGTCGACATGTGCTCTAAACTGCCACTGCTGGACCCGAAAAAAATTCCCGTGCCTTCCATCATCTTGCGGGGAGAGTACGACGGCATTGCAGGCATGGACGATCTGATAAATTTCTTCAAGCTGCTGCCCAACATGAACAAGCAGTTCAGCGTGATGGCCGGCATTTCGCATGCCAGCTTCCAGCAGAAAAATTACATGATGGTCTATCAGATACTGCACAGTTTCTTCACCCTGCCAGAGCCCGCTTACAAAGGATAAACCATGAAAGTCATAACCAGATCACTATTACTCGGTGCGCTGCTTGCAGCGTCCCTGTCTGCCGGATTCGCCCAAACCTATCCGAATAAACCCATCAAACTGATTGTTCCGACTGCGCCGGGCGGTGTCTCCGACGTGGTGGCACGCATCCTGGGGCAAAAGCTCTCGGTGGCCATGGGGCAGCAGTTTGTGATTGAAAACAAGGCCGGTGCCGGCTCCACCATCGGCACTGATTTTGTCGCCAAGGCAGCGCCAGACGGCTATACGCTGCTGATGGTTTCCACCACGCATGTCATCAGTCCGTGGATTTACACAAACCTACCTTACGACACGATTAAGGACTTTACCGCGATCTCCAAACTGATCGACTCAGCGTCTGTGCTGGTGGTCAACCCCAAGAAGATGCCCGCACGTAATGTCAAGGAATTCATTGCACTGGCCAAGGCCGCGCCCGATACCATTCACTATGCATCGTCAGGCAATGGCAGTACACAGCACGTGGTGGGCGGGCTCTTTGTTTCCCTGACGGGGGCCAAGCTCGTACATGTGCCCTACAAAGGCAGCGCCGCTTCGATGAATGACCTGGTGGCCGGCATCGTCGAGAGCAGTTTTGTAGCTGTTGCCAATGCGCTGCCGCAGCTGTCGCAAGGCCGACTGAAGGCCCTGGCCGTGACGACGGCCAAACGCATCCCGCAGCTGCCTGACGTTCCCACCATGCAGGAAGCCGGGGTGCCGGGCTACGAAGCTTCAAGCTGGCTGGCCATGCTGGCCCCTGCGGGAACACCCAAAGACATTGTCAACAAGCTCAATGCCGAGATCCTGAAAGTCATGAACACGCCGGAGATGAAAAAAACGTTGTATGACGCCGGGGTAGAGCCAGCCTCCTCCACACCGGAAGCCATGTCCGATTACATGGTCAAGGAGATGGCCCTCTGGGGCAAGGTCGTCAAGGAAGTCGGCGTCAAGATCGAGTAGCGGTCAAGAGGTCAGCCTGTAAAAAAGGGCGCTGCAGACTCAACATCTGCAGCGCCCTTTTCCTTTTGCATGCCTAGGAGCCTGTCGGACTTTGGGAGCATCGGCTGCAAAAGCGCCGCAGCGGTCCATTTTTCACCGGCTTTTTGTCCCATAGCTGGGCTATGGGCCTGCAAATCCGGCAAAAACTGTCCTCGCTGGGGCTCTTTTTCGCTATCGATGCCCAAAGCCCGACAGGCTGCTAGGCCTGATCGGGCCCGGGCATGCCGATCAGTCCCGCGTGGGCTTGGAAAACTTGCCCGCCTTTTTGGCTGCATCGCGCGGGACAAACACCTTCCCAGCGGGCCTGACAAATGCGGGCTTGCGGTCTGCGAAATCGCCACGCGGCGCTGCTGCAAAACCTTCCGGACGGCCGCCGAAGTGGCGCTCGCCGCCACGTTCGTCGCGCTGGGCAAAACCGCCGTTGTTGTTGCCGAAGCCGCGGTCATCCCGACGCGGGCCACGCGCATCGCGGTCGTTCACCGCGCCACCATTGCCCTGCGCCTGGAACGGTGCGCGGTCATTGCGGTTGTTGGCAAAGCCGCCACGGTCAGCGCCAAAAGCGGGTTTCTTGCCGGCATAGCCGCCACCACCGAAACCGCCCGAAGGCGCACGGTCGTTGCCGAAGCGTCCACCACCACCACCACCACCACCACCACCACCACCACCACCACCACCACCACCACCGCCGCCAAAGCTGCGGCCGCCACGATCACCGCCGAAATTGCCGCGCGGGCGATCAGAGGTGGGTGCGAAACGCTGCTGCGGCTCCAGACCGGCAATCACGCTGGGCTTGAGGTTTGGCTGCGTGTAGTGCTCGATGTCCTGGATTTTGCGGCGATCGCGGAACTCGGCAATCGTGATTGCCTGACCGGCGCGGCCAGCACGGCCGCTGTGCTGGCGCAGGCCTACCCCAGCAAGCCCGTCAAGATCATCGTGCCGTTCGGGCCCGGCGGGTTCACCGATGTGGTGGCCCGGATTCTGGGGCAAAAGCTCACGCTCGCCATGGGCCAGTCCTTCATCATCGAGAACAAGCCGGGGGCCGGCTCGATGATCGGTACCGATTTCGTTGCCAAGGCCCCGCCTGACGGCCACACGCTGGTGATCGTATCCACCACCCACGTGATCAGCCCATGGGTCTACAAAACCGTGCCTTACGACCCGATCAAGGGTTTTGCAGCGGTCACCAAACTGGTGGACTCACCTTATGTGCTGCTGGTCAACCCCAAGGTGCCGGTCCGCAATGTGAAGGAGTTCATCGCGCTGGCCAAGGCCCACCCCGGCACCCTCCATTACGCCTCGTCGGGCAACGGCAGTGCGCAGCATCTGATCGGCGGATTGTTTGTCTCCATGGCCGGCGCCCCGCTCGTGCATGTGCCCTACCGTAGCAGCAACCTGGCCGCCACCGACCTGGTCGCCGGCGTGGTTGAAAGCAGTTTCGCGGGTGTGCCCAATGCGCTGGTTCATGTGCCTAGCGGCAGGCTCAAAGCATTGGCGGTCACCAGCGCCAAGCACATTGCCCAGTTGCCCGATGTACCCACCATGCAGGAGGCCGGTGTGCCCGGTTATGACGCGTCCATCTGGCTGGCGCTGCTGGCACCCGCGGGCACGCCCAGGGACATCATCAACCGGCTGAACTCGGAAATCGCCAAGATCATGGCCATGCCCGAATCCCAAAAGGCCATGTTCGACGCGGGGGTTGATGTCAGTCTCTCGACACCGGAAGCGATGACGCAACTCATGATCCAAGAACTCGATAAATGGGGCAAGGTGGTAAAGGAGACCGGGGTCAAACTGGAATAATTCGATTTCCAGATCAATACGATATGTTGTTGCTTCGCCTTGCCGTGCTACAGCACTGTCTGCGGCTTCGCGCCTAATCTCCTATCGATCTGAAAATCGAATAAGGGCTGGAGGGACCAGCCAATTGCGCGGCCACATGGGATCCAATGGCCAGCGAACTCGTCAGTCCTGGAGACTCAATGCCGAACAAATTCACCAGTCCGGCAACGCCATGCTCGGCTGGCCCCTGGATCATGAAGTCCCGGGCAGGTTCGTGCGGTGCCTGAATCTTGGGACGAATGCCTGCATAGCCGGCAATCAACGCACCTTCGGGCAAGGCCGGCCAGTATTTGCGCACCTCGGCATAAAACGCATCCCCCCGCGCCGGGTCCACCACCAGATCCTCGGGCGAGTCCACCCACTGCACATCAGGGCCAAACTTGGCCTGGCCGCCAAGGTCAATCGTCAGGTGTACGCCCAGCCCTGCGGCCTCCGGTACTGGGTACACCAAGCGGCTAAACGGCGAGCGTCCAGCCAGAGTGAAGTAATTACCCTTGGCGAAATAGTCACGCGGTATGTTGTGCAAAGCAAGCCCGCTAAAGCGCCTTGCCAGGGCAGGCGCGTAAAGACCAGCCGCATTGACAACCGTTTTCGCCTGCAATCTGGTGCCATCTTCTGTTATCAAAGTAATCGCTGTCTGCGCGCATTGCGCCTGCTCCAGCCGGGTATTGAGCACCACAACGCCGCCTGCGTTCTCAAGGTCGCCCTGCAACGCCAGCATCAGCGCGTGGCTATCGACAATGCCGGTGCTGGGCGAGTGGATGGCGGCAACGCATTCGAGTTGCGGCTCCAGCGCCCTGGCCTCATCGCGGCTCAAGAGCACCAGGTCATGCACGCCGTTGGCAACGGCTTTGTCGATGATGCCTTGAAGTTGCAGCGCTTGCGCAGCGTTGGTAGCCACTATCAGTTTGCCGCAGCGGCTGTGGCCAATGCCGCGCGCTTGGCAATAGGCATACAGCATCTTCCGCCCCTGCACACACAGCCTAGCTTTGAGGGAGCCCGTCGGGTAATAAATACCCGCGTGAATGACCTCGCTATTACGCGAGCTGGTGCCGGTGCCAATGGCCGAGGCAGCTTCAAGCACCATCACCTCACGGCCCTGCAATGCCAGCGCCCGCGCCACCGCAAGCCCCACCACACCAGCACCTATGACAACACAATCGACTTGATCCAAACCAGCGCCCCCGTACAAAAAGCCTTGACTTTAAACGCTATTCGCATCAATGGCAGCGCTTTTTACATGATGGTAAAACTTGCTTTCAGTCGCAATTCCTGTAACAGTGTGTCAGTGTGATCAGAAAAAAAACCGTAGTTCGCGTTTTCAGCCTGCAAAATGACTCTGTTACAAATTACGAAACCTCAATGAACCAAGCCACCACAACTACCCGTGCCGACAAAATCCTCATCGTTGACGACGATGCTCGCATCCGCGACCTGCTGCGCCGCTATCTGGCGCAGGAGGGCTTCGAAGTCATTCTTGCCGAAGACAGCAAGGCTTTAAACCGCATTTTGTTGCGCGACGTGGTTGACCTGATCGTTCTCGACCTAATGATGCCGGGCGAGGATGGCCTGTCGATCTGCCGCCGTCTGCGCGCCGCCAACGACCGCACACCCATCATCATGCTGACAGCCAAGGGCGAAGACGTGGATCGCATCGTTGGCCTGGAAGTCGGCGCTGACGACTATTTGTCCAAGCCCTTCAACCCGCGCGAGCTGCTGGCCCGCATCCATGCGGTGCTGCGCCGTCGCCCGGCGACTGAAGTACCCGGTGCGCCGTCCATTGACCAGGAACTGGTGGCCTTTGGCCCGTTCTCTTTCGACATGGGCTTGCGCACACTGCAAAAAAACGGCGAAGCACTGCCGCTGACGACGGGCGAATTTTCCATGCTGAAAGCCCTGGTGCGACACCCGCGTCAGCCGCTGTCGCGCGAAAAGCTGGCGCAACTGGCGCGTGGCCGCAAGTTTGAACCGTTTGACCGCAGCCTGGATGTGCAGGTGTCGCGCCTGCGCAAGCTGATTGAGGTTGATGCTGCGGCACCGCGCTACATACAAACCGTGTGGGGTGTGGGCTATGTTTTTGTGCCGGATGGCACCCATTAAATGCACGCTTTGGTCGTTTC
>JBCKNC010000009.1:0-43240 GCA_038902915.1 Polaromonas sp. | reverse complement strand
TGAAGGTGGTTTTTTTGCGCCTGTTTTTGACAGCCATGACAGGAACAGAGAAGGTCAAATCAACGTATGCTCAACGGGTGGCCGCATTGATGCGGTCTATTGCTGACAGATTGGCTTGGTCGGCGCCAGCTTCGGCCATTGGGTACGCCTGATTTGAATATTGCAGGCCCGACTCATTAAACTCTGTACTGGCGGCACGATGAAAAGTGACTGGTAGGCTCATTGCCTGATTTTGGCAAGAGCGGCAGCTTTTACTTCGCTCCAGGGAATCACATTGTTTGGGTTTTCTAGATGATCTGCGGTGACTCCGGGTTCGCTGTGCCGAGTTGCTGGTTGATGCGATCCTCAACGTTGCCGGATGCCTTACCGATTTTGATCATTGAGCCGGTCAGTGACGGAAAGGTGTAGGCGTAAATTGAGCCAACTGATACTGCTCCATCGACCTCGTCTTCCTCCTCCTCTTCCTCTTCTGCGGCATCGGTAAGAATGAAAAGCCCACGAGTGTCCGATGACATGAGGACGCCAGTCGATTTCAGGATGTGCAGCACACAGTACCGCGTCTGAGACTTGAGGGTAGATTTCACGCCCTTGGAATTTATTTTTCAGATCGATTCGAGATCGGCTTGAGTGAGAATGCCCCTCTTCACCTCGTCGTCAAGGATTACGTAGATCTCGTCACGAAGACTAAACGGCTCCGAGCCTTTCTTGGGAAACACTTCTACCTTCAGTCGAGGGATGAGGACCTGACTTGCAATACGGTAAGCCGCGCTTGCGTCAATGGTGCCGAGTTCAAACTGTTCTTGCATGGTAGTCAACTCCTAACTCAGGGAAGTAGTGGCCGCCTTCCACTGTTACGGTGCCGTTACCCTCGACGAGCACGGTGTTGTCACTCTCGGCGATGACGGTGTTGTTCCAGATGGCTTTCATGGGGCTGATTTTGTCAGGGTTTCAGGCTGGGTGCGCGGGGCGATGTAGTGTCAAATATAAGGCTTAAAGGGGTTGGCCCCTTATTTTTTCTTGCCATCTAAATGAGCAGAGCCTCCAGCCCTTTGGTCTCGACGATCTGAAGCAGTTTCGCGGCGGCACCACTAGGGTGTTTATCCGCTGTCGGTGACTCCCACTTCTGCACAGTTGAGACGCTCACATTTAAAAATGATGCAAACACGGATTGACTGACCTTTGCAATGGTTGTCCGGACTGCGATAACACGGTCCGGCGGGTAGGCGGGTGGTTCCTCACAGAGCGCCCGAACGCGAGCCATGTCCAGCTTTGACATAACACCGTGGGCATGGAGCCCCTCCGCCGTCTGTAGCATCTCCTTGAGCATACGGGCTTGTTCACTGGCCTTTTTTGGCATTACAAATCTCCTTGAGTTCACCAGAAGTCTTCATCTCATCGAGTTTTTCCACACTTTGCGCATGCAGGCTCCTGGCAATCACCTTGACCGCATCCACCACTGCCTCCGGGAAGTCCGCAGCAGGCGCATTTTTCTCCCTTCCGAGTAGAAAGATGATCGCGTCCGGATGTTGCTTGGCTACGAGCGTTCGAGTGGCGCAACTCTTGCCCTGCCCGGGAACGGCAATTCTCTTTTTGCAGACCCCGCCACCCAAGTCCGCCTCATAGCGGCCATGTTCGATGTCGAGTGCTGCCGCGCAAAGCAGATCGTCGCTTAACAGCCTCCTGGCCCAGCGATCGAATGTCTTTGTTTTGAAAACTCTTTTGCCGTGCATGAAAAATTATAGCACTTGGTGCTATAGGCCGTAGGTCGGGCGTAGCCCCCGAGCGTCACCCGACGGGCAGTGGCAAAGCGCGTAACCACACTAGCTAAATTCCCACTGCTTTCTCGCGCCCAGCACTGCGTCGGGATACGCCGCCTTGCCGCGCGAGCCGTTGTAGCGGCCCAGGCCCATGAAGAGGTCGCCTTTTTCACGGTTCAGGTAGTGCCGCAGGATGACGCAGCCAAAACGCAGGTTCGTCTCCATGTGAAACAGCTTGCCGACATCGCCGTCGCCGATCACCCGGATCCAGAAGGGCATCACCTGCATGTAGCCGCGCGCACCGACGCGGCTGACCGCGAACTTGCGGAAGTTGCTTTCCACCTGGATCAGGCCAAGCACCAGCGCCACGTCCAGCCCGGCACGCTTGCTTTGGATCCAGACGGTCTGCAGAAATTCCTTGCGGCGCTGCCACTCGGGTTTTTTCTTCCTGAGTCTATCGCTCATCGCGCCCAGCCAGCGCAGGTAAGCCAGGAGGCTTTCGGTGTCTTTGAACTCCGGTTCGGTTGGCGCGCTATCGGCGATGGCAGCACTCAATGCGGTGCGTACCGAGTCAATCAGCGGCTCTTCAATTTGTGCGCCTGCGCTGGCGAGCTTGGGTAGCACAAGCGAGGTCAGCAGCAGTGGCGGCGCAAGGATGCAAGAGCGCCTTGATAAACCGACAGCGTTGTTCACTTGACTCAGGCAGCTAGGCCAAGTTTTGTTTTTAAAAAAGCCAAGGCATCGGCGACCTCTACCTTGGTCGATTCAGTGTCACGGCGGTGCTGGTATTCGAGCTGACCTTCCTTGAGCGCGCGGTCGCCAATCGTCACGCGGTGTGGCACACCTATCAGTTCCCAGTCGGCAAACATGGCACCTGGGCGCTCGTTGCGGTCGTCCAGAATCACGTCAACGCCTGCGGCCAGCAGCTCTTCATAGAGCTTGTCGGCAGCCGCTTTGACATCCGCAAAACGGTCGGGGCTGATAGGGCAGAGCACGATGCTGAAGGGTGCAATCGCGTCGGGCCAGATGATGCCTTTGGCATCGTGGTTTTGCTCGATGGCGGCAGCCGGCAGGCGCGTGATGCCGATGCCGTAGCAACCCATTTCCAGAAACTGCGGCTTGCCGTTGGCGTCTAAAAACGTGGCCTTCATGGCTTTCGAATATTTGGTG
Source organism: Polaromonas sp. (assembly GCA_038902915.1). Classification (GTDB taxonomy): domain Bacteria; phylum Pseudomonadota; class Gammaproteobacteria; order Burkholderiales; family Burkholderiaceae_C; genus Polaromonas. The sequence continues at coordinate 40,313 of JBCKNC010000009.1, read as the reverse complement.
CCGAGGTAAAAAATATGGCCAACCTCGATGCCGCGCTCGATGGCCAGCAGGCCTTTGCCGTCGGGCGAGGCATCGCCTGCTACGACGTTGCGGATGTCGGCTACCAGCGCGGGCTCTGGCAGGTCGCGGCCCCAGTTGACACCGGTGATGTGAAAGTCTTCGACGTTGGCTCCGCAGACCCAGTCGGCCATGACAGCGACTTCGCGGTCGGCTACCAGCTTGACGGGTTTGAGCAAATTCAAAGGGCCGAGGTAGCCGGGCTTGCAGCCGAAGTGTTCTTCAATCTCAGGCAGCGTGGCAAAGCGGAAATCTGCCATGCCTTCGAGCTTGCGCACCTTGACTTCATTCATGTCATGGTCGCCGCGCAGCAGCAGCAGCCATACCTGTGTCTTGACGACTTTGCCCGTCTCGTCAAGCGTGTCAGTGGCCAGCACCAATGACTTGACGGTGGACTGCAAGGCAATGGTCAGCAGCTCGGCCACGTCAGCGCAGGTGGCTTTGCCTGGTGTAGCGGTTTTGGTCATCGCCTGCGATGCTGTCTTGCGCTCACCTTGCGGCGATAACTTGGGATCGAGAGCCTCAGCCTTCTCCATATTCGCCGCGTAGCTACTCTCGGGGCAATAAACAATCGCGTCTTCACCGGTTGCCGCAATTACCTGAAACTCTTCGCTCAAATCGCCACCAATTGCGCCACTGTCGGCAGCCACTGCGCGGTAGGTCAGGCCAAACCGGTCAAAAATCCGGCGATAGGCCACGGCCATGTTCTGGTAGCTCACCTTGGCCGCCGTCGGGTCGCGGTCAAAGCTGTAGGCATCCTTCATGGTGAACTCGCGGCCACGCATGAGGCCGAAACGCGGGCGGCGTTCATCGCGGAACTTGGTTTGAATCTGGTACAGGTTTTTCGGCAACTGCTTGTAGCTCTTGATATCTTGCCGCATCACGTCGGTGATCACTTCTTCGCTGGTCGGCTGGACGATAAAGTCGCGGCCATGGCGGTCTTTGATGCGCAGCAGCTCGGGGCCCATCGTCTCGAAGCGCCCCGTCTCCTGCCACAGCTCGGCGGGCTGGATGACGGGCATGGTCATTTCAATCGCGCCAGCTCGGTTCATTTCTTCCCGCACGATGGCCTCGACCTTGCGAATCACGCGCAGGCCCATGGGCATGTAGCTGTAAATCCCGGCACCGAGCTTTTTAATCAGACCTGCGCGCAGCATCAGCTGGTGGCTGACGACTTCTGCGTCGGCGGGGGCTTCCTTGAGGGTGGAGATGAAGAACTGCGAGGCTTTCATGGGCAATATTTTCTGGGATTCGGAATGTGCGGGCGCTTGTCGCCCGGCGCGAAGTTAGCACTAACCCGCTAGTCGCTTGGAATTTGGGCCATCGCTGTGCATAATGGCTTCAGTTTAAAAAATTTGAGGTTTGATTATGCTCGACCGGGACGGCTTTCGGCCCAACGTCGGCATCATCTTGCTCAACCATAGAAGTCAGGTATTTTGGGGCAAACGTATCCGCACCCACTCGTGGCAATTTCCGCAGGGTGGCATTGACCGGGGCGAAAATCCTGAGCAGGCCATGTTCCGCGAGTTGCATGAAGAGGTGGGATTGTTTCCACAGCATGTACACGTGCTGGCCCGAACCCGAGACTGGTTGCGCTATGAGGTGCCTGACCGGTTCATCCGCCGCGATGCGCGTGGACATTACAAAGGCCAGAAACAAATCTGGTTTCTGCTTCAGCTCGTCGGTCACGACTGGGACTTGAACCTGCGCGCCACCGATCACCCCGAGTTCGATGCCTGGCGCTGGAACGATTACTGGGTGCCGCTGGATGTGGTGGTGGAGTTCAAGCGTGGCGTTTATGAAATGGCGCTGACGGAGTTGTCACGCTTTGTGCCCTGGCTTGACCACAGGCCTGATCTGCGCCTTGATATCCGGCCCGACCAGAGCGTGCGCCCTGGCTGCGAGGTCAATACGCGCAGCGTCAATGTGTCGTCACATCTACAGTCAAACCGCTACCAGAGTCGTGTGGGCGCTGCGTTTGAGTTGCCGCCAGGCGCGATTTTCGAACCCGATCCACAGACCAGCCTGGATGCGGATTATTGGGATAAAAAAATATGACATCGAATGCCTTTTTCAATGCTGCTTTCATGGCCTTGAATAAAAGCATAAAAGGTAACTACTCAGGTCCCTGTAGGGTGGGCACTGCCCACGCAATCCCCGACTGGGCCCCATTCATGAAGCCAGCGTGGGCAGTGCCCACCCTACGAATCAGCAAGACCTGAGTAGTTACCATAAAAGCAGCAAGCCAGCGCAGCAATTCAGCGCGTCAAAACCAGATTGGTTCTATGCACCATTTCTGGCTCGCCGGTGTAGCCCAGCAGCTTTTCAAATTCACTGGATGCCTTGCGGCAGATCAGCCGCGCCTCGGCGCTTGAATAGTTGGCCAGGCCGCGAGCGATCTCAAGACCGTCGGTTCCCTTCACCGCAATCACGTCACCGCGCGAAAATTCGCCGTCTACCCTAGTCATGCCAATTGGCAGCAGGCTCTTGCCCTCACCCTGCAGCTTGGCCACCGCACCGGCATCAACCGTGACGGAGCCGCGCATCTGCAGATGGTCTGCCATCCATTGTTTGCGGGCCTGGTTTTTCTGCGTTTGCGCGACCAGCAGCGTGCCAATGGCTTGACCTTGACAGAGGCGTATCAAGACCTGTGGTTCACGGCCATAGGCAATGACGGTTGATGCGCCAGAGCCGGCCGCGCGTTTTGCTGCGAGAATTTTCGTGATCATGCCGCCGCTGCCGATAGCCGAGCCTACGCCGCCGGCCATGGCCTCCAGCGCGGCATCGCCCGCGTTCGCAGTGTGTACGAAGGTGGCCGAGGGGTCTTTGCGCGGGTCAGCGGTGTACAGGCCTTTCTGGTCGGTCAGTATGACCAGTGCATCGGCCTCGACCAGGTTGGCCACCAGCGCGCCCAGGGTGTCGTTGTCGCCAAACTTGATCTCGTCGGTGACAACGGTGTCGTTCTCGTTGATGACCGGCACCACGCCCAGGCTCAACAGCGTCAGCAGGGTTGAGCGGGCGTTGAGGTAGCGTTCACGGTCGGCCAGGTCGGCGTGTGTGAGCAGCACCTGCGCGCTGCCAATGCCGCTTTCACGCAGCTTGGTCTCGTACATTTGCACGAGGCCCATTTGGCCAACGGCAGCTGCGGCTTGCAGCTCGTGGATGGCCTTGGGGCGGGTGGTCCAGCCCAGGCGGCTCATGCCTTCTGCAATGGCACCGCTGCTAACCATGATGACTTCACGCCCGCCCTTGACGAGGTTTGCGAGCTGCCCGCACCAGTTGCCAATCGCCTGTGCATCCAGCCCCCGGCCTTCATTGGTGACCAGGCTGGAGCCGACCTTGACCACAATGCGTTTGGCATGGAGCAGCAGGGTGGAACTGGCAGCGGTTGAGTCGGGCGGTTTTTGCATTTTTAAGCAGTTGCCACTACTCCGGCGGCAGTACTGCGAACCTTGGGTCAACCTCTTCCTCGGGCTGCTCGCTTTTTTGCACTTCCTTGACGTGCTTGTAAATCGTCTTGATCAGTTGCTCGCAACCTTCGCGTGTCAGTGCGGAAATCTCGAACACCGGGCCTTTCCACTTGAAGCGTTTGACGAAATCTTTCACGATGGCAGCGCGGTTGTCGGCATCGACCATATCGAGCTTGTTCAGCACCAGCCAGCGCGGTTTTTTGTGCAGCGCTTCGTCATATTTTTTAAGTTCACCCACAATCGCCTTGGCCTGCGCGACGGGATCGACTCCTTCGTCAAAAGGTGCCAGGTCAACAATGTGCAGCAGCAATCGGGTGCGCTGCAGGTGCCGCAAAAACAGATGGCCCAGGCCAGCGCCTTCAGACGCGCCTTCAATCAGGCCGGGCAAATCAGCCACTACAAAGCTTTGCTCGGGGCCAACGCGCACCACGCCCAGGTTGGGGTGCAGGGTGGTGAAAGGGTAATCGGCAATGCGCGGCCTGGCGTTGGATACAGCCGAGATGAAGGTTGATTTACCGGCGTTGGGCATACCCAGCAGGCCGACGTCGGCCAGTACCTTCAGCTCCAGCTTGAGGCTTTTGCGCTCACCCGGCCAACCTGGCGTTTTGCTGCGCGGTGCGCGGTTGGTCGAGCTTTTAAAGCGCAGGTTGCCAAAGCCGCCATCGCCGCCCTTGGCAATCAGGATTTGCTCGCCGGGCACCAGTAGCTCAAACAGCGTTTCGCCCGTCTCAGCGTCAGTCAGGATGGTGCCGACCGGCATTTTTAAAATAACGTCGTCGCCCTTGGCTCCAAACATGTCTGAACCCATGCCATGGCCACCGTTCTTCGCATCGTGGCGACGTGAGAACCTGAAGTCAACCAGCGTGTTCAGGTTGATGTCCGCCAGCGCATACATATGGCCGCCGCGACCACCGTCACCGCCGTTGGGGCCGCCAAATTCTTTGTATTTTTCGTGGCTGAACGAGACGCAGCCCGCCCCACCATCGCCTGCGGCAATGTCAATAAAGGCTTCGTCAACAAATTTCATTGAGTGGTAAAAAGTTTCGCTACGCTGCGCTCCGCATAGGGGCGGCCCGTCGCTTTTTTAAGAATTAAGAACAAAAAAGCCCCGACTCATCGGGGCTTTGCGGGGCTTTGGCATCACTTGCGTGATGTTGTTAGGCCGGTGTCACGCTCACGGTTTGCTTGTTCAGCGCGCCTTTGATTGCAAATGATACCGCACCGTCAACCAGTGCAAACAGGGTATGGTCTTTGCCGATACCGACGTTCACGCCCGGGTGGAACTTGGTGCCGCGCTGGCGCACGATGATGCTGCCTGCGTTGATGACTTCGCCGCCAAACTTTTTGACGCCGAGCATTTTGGGCTGTGAATCACGCCCGTTTCGCGTAGAGCCGCCGCCTTTTTTCTGTGCCATTTTTTAGATACCTCTTGGTGTCAACAATAGTGTCAGCTTAGGGGCTTTAACCAGTAATCACGCCGATTTGTAGCTCGGTGTAGTTCTGGCGGTGGCCTTGACGTTTTTGATAATGTTTACGGCGCCGCATTTTGAAAATGCGAACCTTATCATGCCTGCCTTGCGACAGAACCGTAACCGTAACAGTTGCGCCTAGCACCAAGGGCGTACCGACCGTGATTGTGCTGCCGGTGCCGACAGCCAAAACCTGATCAATAACAATCTCTTGGCCTACGTCCGCAGCAATCTGTTCTACTTTAATTTTTTCACCAGTAACAACTTTGTATTGTTTGCCACCGGTTTTTATGACCGCGTACATGAGAACCTCATCTCGTCGTATAGATAATTGAGTAATTGAGTTCTGCAGACGGATTTCCGCAGAGCCTTATAGTTTAGCATGGCGAGGTAAAAATAGCCAGATCCAGTGGTTGCCTGCTATTTTCACCTTGGGCGGGTCATTTTGGGGCAACCTTGGGGGCGGTTGCCTTGCTGCTCCCTTCCTATAATCTACCCAAACTCACGCTCTGCCGTCCCTCACCCCCTCCTCACTCATTCCATTCCCAGATCAATACGATATGTTGTTGCTTCGCCTTGCCGTGCTACAGCACTGTCTGCGGCTTCGCGCCTAATCTCATATCGATCTGAAAATGGAATCACACGCCTCGTCTGGACCGCCTCTTGTCTGCCAATTCCTCAAGCACCGCCGCCGCCCTCGCCCTGATTGCAGGCGACATGCGGGGGATGGACAGCGTCATAGCCCGTCGCCTGAAGTCAGAAGTACCTCTGGTCAGCCAAGTGTCGCAGTACATTGTGGCGGCTGGCGGCAAGCGCCTGCGCCCGGCCTTGCTGCTGCTGATGTGCGGCGCGCTTGGCTACAAGGGTGAGCAGCGCTTCAACCTGGCGGCGGTTGTCGAGTTTATTCACACCGCTACCTTGTTGCATGACGACGTGGTGGACGAATCCACGCTGCGCCGCGGACGGGTCACTGCCAACGAAATGTTTGGCAATCCTGCAAGCGTGCTGGTCGGGGATTTTTTGTATTCACGCGCTTTTCAGATGATGGTCGATGCTGGGGACATGCGCGTCATGCAAACTCTGGCCGAGGCCACCAATGTGATTGCCGAGGGCGAGGTGTTGCAGTTGATGAACATGCACGATGCATCGCTGTCCGAAGAGGGCTACCTGCTGGTGATCCGCTCCAAAACAGCCAAGCTTTTCGAGGCCAGTGCGCGCCTAGCTGCCCTGCTGGCGCAATCCACGCCTGCCGTCGAGAAAAGCTGCGCCGACTACGGCCAGGCGCTGGGCACCGCGTTCCAGGTGATTGACGATGTGCTGGACTATGACGGCGATGTGCTGGAGATGGGGAAAAACCTGGGCGACGATTTGCGCGAAGGTAAGGCGACGCTGCCGCTCATCATTGCCATGCAGCGCGGCACCCCGTTCGAATGCAGCCTTATCCGTGAGGCGATTGAGACCGGCGGCACGGCGCACATGGCGCAAATCGTTGAGATCGTGCAAAAAACCGGCGCTCTCGTGGCTACCCGCGCGGCAGCCGCTGCGGAGGCACAACGTGCGCTGGAAGCTTTGCGAATATTGCCGCAAAACCTTTACAGTGACACCCTGGAGCAACTGGCTTCCCAGTTGCTCGAACGACGTGCTTGACAGATGAAAGATGAACCGGCGAGTAGCCGGGTGGTCGCCAAAGCGGGGTGTAGCTCAGTGAGGCAATGGGGCAGGTATTTTTAGGCATTCCTGGCAAATTTTTCGCCTTGTTCCAACACCGGGCGGACGGCAGAATGCTTTTCGATTTACACCGCCTGATCTATCGACGATGATGTCATTTTATCAATTTGAGGTAGATTCGCAAAACCATGGCAGCCGTCGATACCGTCACCAGTGCATCCGCTGTCTTGGCTTTGCCCGGCTTGGGCAGGGCCTTGGTGATTGCCGGCAAACTGGGACAAAAAGCCGCTGAGGACATTTTCCGCAAGGCCCAAAGCGGCCGTACCAGTTTCATAGCCGAACTGACTGGCTCGGGTGTGGTCTCGGCTTCCGTCCTGGCCCATACCATGTCGTCTGCGTTTGCAGCGCCCCTGCTGGATCTGGAGGCGATTGATGTCCAGCGCCTGCCCAAGGGTTTGCTGGACGCCAAAATCTGCCAGACCTACCGCATTGTTGTCCTCAGCAAGCGCAACAACCGCCTGATCGTCGCAACCGCTGACCCCTCCGACCAAGAGGCCGCAGAAAAAATCAAGTTCTCTACCCAGATGGGTGTGGACTGGGTCATCGCCGAATACGACAAGTTGTCCAAGATGGTGGAGGCGTCCGCCACCACGGCGTCCGAAGCCATGGACAACATCATCGGCGATGACTTCGAATTTGACGAGTCCACCGCAGAAGAGGCCAGTGCGGACAGCACCGACACCGGCGTTTCCGAGGTTGAAGATGCACCGGTCGTCAAGTTTTTGCACAAAATGCTGCTGGACGCTTTCAGCATGCGGGCCTCGGATCTGCATTTTGAGCCGTACGAACAGACCTACCGTGTGCGTTTCCGTATCGACGGCGAGCTGCGCGAGATGGCATCGCCGCCTGTTGCCATCAAGGAAAAGCTGGCCTCGCGGATCAAGATCATCTCGAAAATGGACATCTCGGAAAAGCGGGTCCCGCAAGACGGGAAAATGAAGCTGAAGATTGGCCCCGGCCGGGTGATTGATTTCCGGGTCAGCACGCTGCCCACGATGTTCGGCGAGAAAATCGTGATCCGTATTCTCGACCCGAGCAGTGCCAAGCTCGGCATTGATGCACTGGGCTACGAACCGGTTGAAAAAGAGCGCCTCATGGCCGCGATTGGCCGTCCCTACGGCATGGTGCTGGTCACCGGGCCGACGGGTTCTGGCAAAACGGTGTCGCTCTACACCTGTCTGAACATCCTGAACAAGCCGGGTGTCAATATCGCCACCGCAGAAGACCCCGCCGAGATCACGCTGCCCGGTGTCAACCAGGTCAGCATGAACGACAAGGCCGGCATGACCTTTCCGGTCGCGCTCAAGGCCTTTCTGCGGCAGGACCCGGACATCATCATGGTCGGCGAGATCCGGGATCTGGAAACGGCCGAAATCTCCATCAAGGCCGCACAAACCGGCCACCTCGTGCTGTCCACCCTGCATACCAACGATGCACCTGCCACGCTGACGCGCCTGCGCAACATGGGCATCGCGCCGTTCAACATCGCGTCCAGCGTGATATTGATTACCGCCCAGCGCCTGGCCAGGCGCCTGTGCCACAACTGCAAGACACCGGCTGATATTCCGCGTGAATCTCTGTTGGAGGCAGGCTTCCTGGAAGAAGACCTTGATGGCTCCTGGACCCCTTACCGCCCGGTGGGCTGCTCCATGTGCAACAACGGCTACAAAGGCCGGGTTGGCATCTACCAGGTCATGCCCATCACCGAGGAAATCCAGAGAATCATCCTGCGCGATGGCAGCGCACTTGAGATTGCGGCGCAGGCAGCGTCCGAGGGCGTGCGGAGCTTGCGCCAATCGGGGCTCTATAAAGTTAAACTTGGCATGACATCGGTCGAAGAAGTTTTGGGCTGTACCAATGTTTGATCGACTACCGGATCATGCTCGCAGAATAAATAGCAACAAATAACAGCAAATGAGAGGGATGGAACCATGCACAGTACAACTTTTCAAAACGAGAAAACATCATGGCAACAGCATTGAAAGGCGTTGAAGAATTCGTTTTCGAGTGGGAAGGCAAGGATCGCAATAGCAAGCAGGTGCGGGGTGAAATCCGGGCGGCTGGCGAGAACCAGGTCAAGGCCGTCTTGCGTCGCCAGGGCGTGTTGCCCACCAAGATCAAAAAGCGCCGCATGCGTTCCGGCAAGTCCATCAAGCCCCGGGATATTGCCATTTTCACGCGCCAGCTGGCCACCATGATGAAGGCCGGCGTGCCTTTGCTGCAATCATTTGACATCGTGGGGCGCGGCAACCCCAACGCCAGCGTGATGAAGCTGCTCAACGATGTGCGTATCGACGTTGAAACCGGTACCTCGCTGAGTGCCGCCTTCCGCAAGTATCCGCTGTACTTTAACGCGCTGTACTGCAACCTGGTCGAGGCGGGCGAGTCAGCGGGTATTCTGGAATCCTTGCTGGACCGTCTGGCGGTTTATATGGAAAAAACCGAGGGCATCAAGTCCAAAATCAAGTCGGCCTTGATGTACCCGGCCGCGGTCGTGGGGGCGGCTTTTGTGGTAGTCGCCATACTCATGATTTTCGTGATTCCCGTGTTCAAGGAGGTGTTTTCCTCTTTTGGCGCGGATTTGCCGGCCCCGACGCTTTTCTTGATGGCGTTCAGCGATTTTTTTGTCGCTTACTGGTGGCTTATTTTCGGAGGCATCGGTGGGAGCATTTATTTTTTCATGCAGGCCTGGCAGCGCAATGAAAAGGTGCAGCGGTTCATGGACCGGCTGCTGCTGAAAGTGCCGATTTTCGGCGTCCTGATTGAAAAGTCCTGTATCGCCCGCTGGACGCGTACGCTGGCGACCATGTTCGCCGCCGGCGTGCCGCTGGTGGAGGCTTTGGACTCGGTCGGTGGTGCATCCGGCAATTCGCTTTACGCCGACGCCACCGTGAAAATCCAGCAGGAAGTCTCGACCGGCACCAGCCTGACGGCGGCCATGACCAATGCCAATCTTTTTCCATCCATGGTGCTACAGATGACCGCCATTGGCGAAGAGTCCGGCTCGGTCGATCACATGCTCGGAAAAGCCGCGGATTTTTATGAGGCTGAAGTTGATGAGATGGTGGCGGGCTTGTCGAGCCTGATGGAGCCCATCATCATCGTGGTCCTCGGCGGCCTGATCGGGGGGATTGTGGTGGCCTTGTACCTGCCGATCTTCAAGCTGGGCGCAGTGGTCTGATGCTGGACGCATGGGGTAGTTTGCCAACGGGTGTGCTGGCCAGCCTGGCAGGTATCGTGGGCTTGCTGGTCGGCAGTTTTCTGAATGTGGTGATTTACCGCCTGCCAAAAATGATGGAACGGCAGTGGGTGCTTGAATGCGCGGAACTCACAGACGGCAGTGTCACGCCCTCACGAGCGGCTTCGCTTGAAGCGGCAGAGCCCTTCAATCTTTTGGTTCCACGCTCCCGCTGCTCAAGCTGCGGCCACGCTATACGCTGGTATGAAAACATACCGGTCGCAAGCTATCTTTTTTTGCGCGGCAAATGCTCGGTTTGCGTAACGCCTTACGGGCTGCGTTACCCGGTGGTTGAACTGGTCTGCGGGCTGCTGTTTTTCTTTTGCGCCTGGCGTTGGGGTGCGTCAAGCACGGCATTGGCCTGGTGCGGATTCTCTAGCGCGCTGCTGGCCCTGGCCCTGATTGACTGGGACACCACGCTGTTGCCAGACGACATCACCTTGCCGCTGCTGTGGGCGGGGCTGATAGTCGCTGCGTTGCAGTTCAATCCGGCTGTTAGATTGGAGGGCGCCTTGTGGGGTGCTGTTGCGGGCTACCTGTCGCTGTGGCTGGTCTATTGGGCCTTCAAGCTTGTAACAGGCAAAGAGGGCATGGGCTACGGCGACTTCAAACTGTTTGCCGCACTGGGCGCGTGGTTTGGCTGGACAGCGCTGGTGCCGATTATTTTGATGGCCTCGGTGATGGGTGCTGTGATTGGCATTGCGATGAAGTTTTCAAGCGGCCTGCGTGAGGGCGGCTATGTGCCTTTCGGGCCGTTTCTGGCCGGGGCCGGTTTTACTGCCATGATTTTTGGGCCACAGTCCATACTCCGCTTCGTGGGTTTGACGGGTTTGTAGGAACCATGCAGGCCGTGCCCATCATGACAACCCCGCGCGTGCAGCGCATTGGCCTGACTGGCGGCATAGGCAGCGGCAAAAGCACGGTTGCCGGTATGCTGGCTGATTGCGGTGCCGTGGTGATTGATGCGGATGCGATTTCACGTCAGGTTACCGCGCCCGGCGGCGCAGCGATGGCCGCCATAGCCGCGCAGTTTGGCGTGCAGGTCATCACGGCAGACGGCGCGATGGATCGCGATGCCATGCGCGCCCTGGTGTTTGACGACCCTGCTGCGCGGTTGCGTCTGGAGGCGATTATTCACCCACTGGTAAGTGCCGAGACAGCGCGCCAGTCGGCGCTGGCTGAACACTCTGGCAGCCGCTGCATCGTGTTTGACATTCCCCTGCTGGTCGAGTCGGGCCGCTGGCGGTATCAGCTTGACAGCGTGTTGGTAGTCGATTGCACAGAAGCAACCCAGGTGGCGCGTGTTGTAGCCCGCCATGCTGGCTGGACACCACAGGCGGTGCAAAAAGTCATTGCCGGGCAGGCCAGCCGCGCTGCTAGGTGCGCCGCAGCCGATGTCTGCATTTACAACGATGGCCTGTCGTTGCAGGCGCTACGCCTTGTTGTCACGCAGGCAGCGCAGCGCTTCGGGCTATGATTCGCAGGCCTAGACCATGCCCAGCCCATGCCACATTAACCACCCGATAAAACCAGCCCTGTGATCCTTTACGAGTATCCCTTCAACGAACGAATACGCACCTATCTGCGGCTTGAGCAGCTGTTTCGCCGCCTGAGTGAACTGGTGGTGCGCGAACACGCCATAGACCATCACTACGCCATCACTACGATTTTTGAAATCATGGATGTCGCGGCCCGGGCCGACCTGAAAACGGATGTGCTCAAGGATCTTGAAAAGCAAAAGCACATCCTCAGCGGTTATCGCGGCAATCCCGCGATTGCTGAGGCTGTGCTGGACGATGTCACCAGCCAGCTAGAGGCCTGCTTTGCAACGCTCAACACACTGCCCGGCAAAGCCGGCCAGACGCTGACTGAAAACGACTGGCTGATGAGTATTCGCAGCCGCGTGGGTATACCTGGCGGTACCTGTGAATTTGATTTGCCAGCCTACTTTGCGTGGCAGCACCTGAGCCCGCAGGCGCGCCAAAGCGACCTGCAACGCTGGATATCCACGCTGGTGCCTCTGGCTGAGTCGATCCGCCTGTTGTTGCAGTTGCTGCGCGATTCTGGCGCAGCACAAAAAGTCATCGCGTCAGGCGGGCAGTACCAGCAAAACCTGCCGCAAGGCCGAACCTTCCAGTTGCTGCGCCTGCGCATTGACCCTGCCATGCGGCTGATTCCCGAAATCAGCGGCAACCGCCTGATGGCATCGGTGCGCCTGATGCGTCACGAGGGCGATGACCGCCTGCACGCTTGTACCGACGATGCGTCATTCGAGTTGACGCTTTGTTCCTAAGGGCTCATTCAGAAATAACTTGCACATTTGGCGCGCCAGCTTCGGGCGCCCTGCGTTGTTGCGAATCGCTTGTGTGGCCGAGCCACACGGCACGCTTCGCGCCTAGCATTGCATCCCGAATCCGACGCGCCAAATGCACAACTTATTCCAGAGCGAGCCCTAAAGCGTTTACTTTTCAGCCATGAAACCCGATCAAGCAACTGAAAAACCGCGACCTAAAGTGGTGGTTTGCCCGGCCTGCAAAGGCAAAAGCATTTACGGCCCCAGCAATGCCTATCGACCATTTTGCAGCGAGCGCTGTAAGAACATGGACCTGGGCGCCTGGGCCAGCGAGAGCTTTCGTATGCCGGTTGACGCAGCGCCTGATGGCGATGCCTATGGCGACCAGAAGCTGCAATAGCTCAAACTGCCGGATTGCCCAGCAACTGCTGCAACTCACCGCTTTCGTACATCTCCATCATGATGTCAGAGCCACCAACGAATTCGCCCTTGATATAAAGCTGGGGAATGGTTGGCCAGTTGCTGTATTCCTTGATGCCGTTGCGCACTTCCGGATCTTCCAGCACATTGATAGTTGCCGGTTTGCTCACGCCGCAGGCCTTGAGCACCTGAATCGCCTGGCCCGAAAAACCACACTGCGGGAACTGCGCCGTACCCTTCATAAACAGCACCACGTCTGCGGATTTAACGATCTGGTCAATGCGTTGCTGGGTGGGGTCTAGGTTGCTCATGGTGAAATCCTTTTGATGGGGAGAAGGGTGGGGTTTTTGGGGTCAGAGTCCAAATTCATCGTGCCTTTGGCACGCCCGCCGGGTGCGATGCTCTGCATCGCAATGAAATTGGCGTCTGACCCCAATAACCCCAATTCAATGGGTAGATTATCCCGCTGTTTGCCGATTGATCCCTAACTGTGCCATTGCCCGCCTGTGCAGCGCTCAACTCCAGCTAAATCTAGCCGGCTTTGTACTTGCCCAAAGCCTCGTGTCAGCAGCAGATCGCGTACCTTGACCGCCTGATCGTAGCCATGCTCCAGCAGCAGCCAGCCGCCGCTTTCAAGGTGTGTTGGCGCGTTTTCAATGATCTGCCTGATGTCATCCAGTCCATCGTTGCCGGCAGTCAACGCTTTTATGGGCTCATGGCTTAGTGCGGCCAGATGCGGGTCGGCGTTGGCGATATAGGGTGGATTGCTGACGATTAGGTGAAAGCACTTGCTTACTTCATTCAGCCAGCTGCTTTGCAAAAATTGAACCTCAAGACCCAAGGCCTGCGCATTGCCTGATGCAACGACCAGTGCATCGCTACTCGCATCGCTAGCCAAAACGCTCGCTGCTCGCCCTGCAAGTTGAAGGCCGTGTGCAAGCGCCAGCGCAATCGCGCCGCTACCCGTGCCGAGATCCAGCACGCTAGGGACCCTCTGCATAACTCCATGCGGTCTGTGATCGCGCGGGCTCGGGCGATCCACTGCGTTGTTTTTCTTGCCAATAGCCGTGCTATTGGTTGCAAAAAGACGCCTTGCGGCCCTTCCCGATCCGCACGCCACAGCCTCGCCAGAGTTATGCAGAGGGTCCCTAGGCTGGCCTGCAAAATCGGGTGCCAGCAACACGTCCAGCGCCCATGTAACCAGCGTCTCAGTAGCGGGCCGTGGCACCAGCACTCTAGCATCCACCTTCAAGCGCAGGCTGTAAAAATCTTTGTAGCCGACGATGTAGGCCAGCGGTTCGCCTGCCGCCCGCCTGAGCACGACTTGGCTGAAAGCGCTGCTGCTGGGTTCGGCCAGCGTATCGTCGTCATGGGCTAGCAGCCAGGCACGGTCACTGTCCGGCTTGCCCAAAGCGTGCAGCAATAGCAGTTGCGCGTCCAGCCTGTCCAGGCCCAGAGTGCCGGCCATCTGTAGTGCTTGCTTGCAGGTCAGGACGGTCAAACTTTAGCCCTTTTCAACCTAGAAACCGCAGTTGGACGTGCCCGAGTGGGCCGTTGCGGGCGCGTCTGGGTAGGCGCGACAACGCAGCAGGCTACTGCCTGCAAGGCGGAGCAACGCCCCCAGGCGTGGCCGCGGCGGCCCACTCGGGTGCGTAGCGCTGTCACCCAAAAGGTGAATGCGGTCGTGGCTCAGAAAGTTAGTGTTCATGCGGCCTTGCCAGCGGATACAAGCGGTCAACTGCGGTTTCTAGGTTCAACCTTGCGAGTCCGTTTCAAGCTCGCTCAATTGCTCCGCCCCACGCGCGACTTGCAGCGCGACGATCACGTCTTCGAGGTCGCCCTCCATGATGCTGAGCAGCTTGTACAGCGTCAGGTTGATGCGGTGGTCGGTCAGCCGCCCCTGCGGGAAGTTGTAGGTGCGAATGCGGTCGCTGCGGTCGCCGCTGCCGACTAGGCCCTTGCGCATCGCGGCATCTTTGGCAGCACGCTCAGAGCGGTCTTTTTCAACGATGCGAGCGGTCAGCACTTTCAGCGCCTGGGCCTTGTTGCTGTGCTGGCTGCGGCCATCCTGGCATTCAGCCACTATGCCGGTGGGCAGGTGCGTGATGCGCACGGCGGAATCGGTTTTGTTGATGTGCTGGCCACCCGCACCGCTGGCGCGGTAGGTGTCTATGCGTAGGTCTGACGGGTTGATCTGTATCGCCACGGCTTCGTCCGGCTCTGGCATCACGGCCACCGTGCAGGCGCTGGTGTGAATGCGGCCTTGGGTCTCGGTGGCGGGCACGCGCTGCACGCGGTGGCCGCCAGATTCAAAGCGCAACTTGCCGTAAACGCCCACGCCCGTTCCATCGAGTGCGCCGTCAATCTTCAGCACCACCTCCTTGTAGCCACCCAGCTCGCTTGGTGATTCGCTGATGATCTCGCAGCGCCAGCCGCTGCGCTCGGCGTAGCGCGTGTAGAGGCGAAACAAATCACCGGCAAACAGTGCAGATTCATCGCCACCGGTAGCGGCGCGAATTTCAACAAATGCGGCACGGCTGTCGTCAGGGTCTTTGGGGATCAGCATCAGTTGCAGGGCTTCGTCGATTTGCGTGACCTCTCGCTTGGCGCTGGTGATTTCTTCTTCAGCCATCGCTGTCATCTCAAGATCGCCCTTGCTCTCTTGCCGCATCTGCTCGGCGCCAGCCAAATCGGCTTCGCGGCTGGTGAGCTTGCGGTATTGCTCGGCTACCACGCTGACTTCCGAGTGCTCGCGCGTCAGACTGCGAAAGCGGTCCAGATCGCTCACCACGTCGCTGGCTGAAAGCAGCGCGTCGAGTTCGTGCAGTCTTAAAAGCTGGCGTTCCAGGGTCTGGCGTAAGAAGGGTTTCATGGGCTACAGAATCAGCGTGCGAACTAAAAAAATTGGATGATGCAGCGGATGTGGGTTTTTGGGGTCAGAGCCCAAATGCGACTAGCCTTTGGCTCGCCCGTAGGGTGCAGTGCTTGCACTGTAGCGAAATTGGTGTCTGACCCCAATAACCCACTTCGCTAAAGCTCTTTGTCGCCTGCGCTACCGCCCGGCAGCTTGCCGCGCAAAAAAAGCCTGGACACCGTTTGCGCTGTCGCTTCACGGCTGCTTGCATCGCCCGTATGTAACTCAGCCAGCGTACCGTGCAGCATTTTCTGGCTCAGGCCGCGTGCCAGGGCATCGAGCACTGCGTCAATCGACTCACCCCTGGACAGCAGCTTTTTGGCCCGTGCAATTTCAAGCGCGCGCCATTCGTCGGCCTGCGCATTGATCTGCTGGATCAAAGGCACCGTGCCACGTTGCTGTAGCCAGTGCATGAAGCTTTGCACCCCTGCATCAATGATGACCTCAGCCTCAGCGACGGCGGCCTGGCGGCTGTCTTTGCCGGTTTGCACCACCTGGGCCAGGTCGTCCACGGTGTAAAGATAAATGTCGGGCAGCGCCTTGACTTCAATTTCAATGTCGCGCGGCACCGCCAGATCGAGCATGAACATCGGCCTGTGTTTGCGCAGCTTGACGGCACGCTCCACAGCCCCGAGGCCAATGATGGGCAGTGTGCTGGCGGTGCAACTGATGACGGCATCAAACTCATGCAGGCGGCTGGGCAGGTCAGCCAGGCGCATCACTTCGGCACCAAAGCGGGTAGCCAGCTTTTCGCCGCGCGCGAGTGACCGATTGGCAATCGCCATGGCTTTTGGTTTGCGTGCCGCAAAATGGGTGGCGGCCAGGTCAATCATTTCGCCCGCGCCGACAAACAGCACCTTGATCTGGCTCAGATCTTCAAACAACTGGCTGGCAAGCCGCACGGCTGCTGCGGCCATGCTGATGCTGTGCGAGCCAATCTCGGTACTGCTGCGCACCTCTTTGGCGATGGCAAACGAGCGTTGAAACAACTGGTGCAGGGTCGAGCCCATGGCCCCGGCTTCTTCGGCGGCACGCACCGCGTCTTTCATTTGCCCCAGAATTTGCGGTTCGCCCAACACCATCGAATCAAGCCCGCTGGCAACCCGAAAGGCATGGCGTGCGGCCGCATCGCCTTCAAGCGTGTAGACGTGCGAGCGCAGCAGGGCGGGGGACACGCCGCCGCTGTGGGCCAGCCATTCGAGCGTGCTGTCCACCTCAAGCGGGTCGCCGGCGCAATAGATCTCGGTGCGGTTGCAGGTTGAAAGAATGGTGGCCTCGAGCTGGCGTGCCAGCGACTGGCGTAAGCCGTTCAGGGTGGGCTCCATCTGGTCCATCGAAAACGCAAAACGCCCGCGCAAATCGAGCGGTGCAGTGTTATGGTTTAGCCCGAGGGCCCAGACAGACATCCTGTGATTATAAAATTTAAGTTGTAACCCCAAAACCCCAAGACTATGACCGCCTATTTGCTCACTGACCACCTGCTTAACCTGGTAGCTCCTGCCGCAGCGCTGGCGTTGCTGTTGCTGCTGTTAGCCAGCTTTTTTGGCCGATTTTCAGGCGCTAAAAGGCCTGTAACCCAATCAATATGGGCACGATTAGCTATTATTTTTATAGTGAATTTGATGGTGCTTGTCGCCGGGCTGGTGTTGTTTGGCAACGACGGCAAGATGGCAACCTATGCCGCGCTGGTGTTGGTGGCGGCTACTTGTCAGTGGGTTTTGGGCAAAAACTGGAAGTAGGGCTGGAAGTAAGACTGGAAGTAGAGGTGGAAGGTTTGAACAAATCCACCCGGTCGGTGATGATGCCGTCCACACCCAACTCAAGCAGGCTATGCACTGCAGCCTCGTCATTGGCGGTGTAGGCCAGCGTCCGCAGCCCGGCTTGCATGGCGGCGCGCACCGTCACTTCGGTCCATAGCCGGTAATCGCAGACCACCGCTACACAGTCGAGCTCAAGCGCGGCATCAACCCAGCCAGGGCTTAATTTGTCCAGCAGAAAACCGCACGGCAGTTGCGGCTGGGCCTGTTTTGCAGCGCGCAACGAGGCCTGCTGAAAGGACGACAGCAGCGGCGGTATCGCCGGATTTTTCCATAGCCTGGCTGCCGTATCGGCCACCGCCGTGCCGGTCTCAGCCTCCAGCCCTGGTGTTGGCTTGATCTCGATATTCAGGAAGAAGTTGTTGTCCAGGCAATAACCGGCAATGGCCTCAAGGCTTGCCAGTGGCTCGCCTGCATAGCTGGGTGAATGCCAACTGCCCGCGTCGAGTTTTGAAAGACCTTCCCACCGCATGGATCTGGCATCGCCCTGGCCGTTAGTGGTGCGATCAAGCGTTGCATCATGTAGCAAAAAAAGAGCGTTGTCTGCACTGAGTTTGACATCGCATTCAAACATCCGGTAGCCATGGCTTGCGCCCAGCTTGAAGGCCGCTAGCGTGTTTTCAGGTGCGAGTTTGCCAGCGCCTCTGTGGGCTATCCAGCGCGGGTAGGGCCAAGGTTTGGCACTTGAAGCGGTAGGCATTTAGAGTCGCTTGCCGGTATCAGCATCAAACCAATGCAGCCGATCAACGCGCGGTGCGACGTGAATCGTTGCACCCAATTCCGGGGCGACTGACAGGCTTTCATCGGTACGCACAATCAGGGTTTCGTCACCCATGCGGCAATACACCAGCCGCTCGGCACCGAGCATTTCGATGGTGTCTACCTGTACGGCCCAGCCGGTGCTGGCGACTTGCAAATGCTCGGGGCGTATACCCAGAATTGCGCCGGGCTTGCCGCCAAAGTCTGCATTTGGCGCGTACTTTAAAAGGTTCATCGGAGGCGAGCCCATAAAGCTCGCCACAAAGGTGGTGGCTGGGCGGTTGTAGACATCTTCCGGCGTGCCGAACTGTTCCATTCGCCCGGCGTTCATCACCATCATGCGTTGTGCCAGCGTCATCGCCTCGACCTGGTCGTGCGTGACGAACAGCGATGTGATGCCGAGCTCGCGGTGCAGCTTCTGGATCTCCAGCCGGGTTTGCACCCGCAGTTTGGCGTCCAGATTGGAGAGCGGCTCGTCAAACAAAAACACCTTGGGCTGGCGCACGATGGCCCGACCCATGGCGACGCGCTGGCGCTGGCCACCCGACAGTTCGCGTGGCATGCGCTGCAGGAATGCGCCAATCTCCAGAATCTTGGCCGCCTTGTCGACCCGCGTCCTGATCTCGTCGATCGGCACTTTCTTGATCTTCAGGCCGTAGGCCATGTTCTCGAACACGCTCATGTGCGGGTACAGCGCGTAGTTCTGGAACACCATGGCGATGTCGCGCTCGGAAGGCTCCAGGTCGTTGACGACCCTGTTGCCGATGGAGATCTCGCCTTCGCTGATTTCTTCCAGACCGGCGACCATGCGCAGCAGCGTCGATTTACCGCAGCCCGAGGGGCCGACGATGACGATGAATTCGCCGTCGGCGACTTCGGCGCTGACGCCGTGGATCACCTGCAGCTCGGTTTTGCCGGTGCGGTAGCGTTTGACGACGTTGCGCAGTGAGATGGATGCCATGGTGCGATTGGTGCTTTTTGGTTTTGTAAACGGGAGAGGGTCGGGCGGTCAGCGGCCTTATTTTTCAGTGTCCACCAGCCCTTTGACAAACCAGCGCTGCATCAGCATGACCACCAGCGCAGGCGGCAGCATGGCCAGAATTGCGGTGGCCATGACGACGTTCCATTCGGTATAGGACTCGCCCGCAATCAGGCGCTTGATGCCCATCACCACCGGGTACATGTTCTCGTTGGTGGTCACCAGCAGCGGCCACAGGTACTGGTTCCAGCCGTAGATGAACTGGATCACGAACAGCGCGGCGATGGAGGTCTTGGACAGCGGCAGCAGCACGTCCTTGAAAAAGCGCATCGGCCCGGCGCCGTCCATGCGCGCCGCCTCCACCAGTTCATCGGGCACCGTGAGGAAAAACTGGCGGAACAAAAAGGTGGCGGTGGCCGAGGCGATCAGCGGGATGGTCAGGCCGGCATAGCTGTTGAGCATGCCCAGGTTGGCCACCACTTCGTAGGTCGGGCCGATGCGCACCTCCACCGGCAGCATCAGGGTGACAAAGATCATCCAGAACACCAGGTTGCGAAACGGAAAGCGGAAATACACGATGGCAAACGCCGACAAGAGCGAGATCACGATCTTGCCCACCGCAATGATCAGCGCGCTGACCAAGCTGACCCACATCATGGGCGCGGCCGCCGGGATTTTGCTGCCCGCAGTGGTGGTGCCGCCAAACAGCGCCGCTTTGTAGGTCTCGATCATGTGGCCGCCGGGCAGTAGCGACATCGGCACCGATTGCGCGATCTGCTCGGAGCTTTGGGTCGAGGCAATCAGCGTGAGGTACAGCGGAAAGGCCACAATGACTACCCCCAGTACCAGCACCAGGTGCGACAGCAGGGTCAGGCCGGGGCGTCGTTCAATCATTTCAGTATTGCACTTTCTTTTCAATAAAGCGGAACTGGATCACCGTAAGCGTGATGACGATGGTCATCAGCACCACCGACTGCGCGGCCGAGCCACCCATGTCGAGCGCCTTGAAACCGTCGTAATACACCCTGTAAACCAGAATGGCGGTGTCCTTGCCCGGGCCGCCCTGGGTGGTGGCGTCCACAATGCCGAAGGTGTCAAAAAAGGCATACACCATGTTGATCACCAGCAGGAAGAAGGTGGTGGGCGAGAGCAGCGGGAACACAATCGTCCAGAACCGGCGCCAGGGCCCGGCACCGTCAATGGCGGCGGCCTCGATCAGCGATTTGGGGATCGACTGCAGCCCGGCCAGAAAAAACAGGAAGTTATACGAAATCTGCTTCCAGACCGCCGCCCCCACAATCAGCGACATGGCGTGGTTGGCGTCGAGCAGGTGGTTCCACTCGATACCCATAGAGCGCAGAAAGTAGACCAGCACCCCCATCGGCGAGGCGAACATGAACAGCCACAGCACGCCCGCCACCACTGGCGCCACCGCGTAGGGCCAGATCAGCAGCGTTTTGTAAACGGACGAGCCCTTGAGCACGCGGTCGGCCATCACCGCCAGCACCAAGGCCAGCGTCAGGCCAATGACGGCCACCAGGATCGAGAAAACCGCCGTGGTCTTGAATGAACCCCAGTAGGTTTCGTCATTCCACAGGCGCTCGAAGTTTTCCAAGCCAACGAATTCCGTGACCAGTCCAAACGGGTCTTGACTCTGCACGCTTTGGTACAGCGCCTGCGCGGCCGGCCAGAAAAAGAACACCAGGATGACGGTCATCTGGGGCGCAATCAGCAGCCACGGCAGCCAGGCCGATTTGAAGCGGACGCGTTTTTCCATGGTGGGGCGGGGAGTCAGTTAACTATCGGTGCAATAAAACAAACGCCCCAGCCGACGAGGGCGGGGCGCAGAATGCCAATAGGAAGGCCGCGAGGCGGGTTCTCAGGACTTGTTGGCTTTCTGGAAGCGCTCCAACTGCTCATTGCCGCGCTTGACCGCGCTATCGAGCGCTTCCTTTGGCGGCTTCTTGCCGGCCCAGACTTGTTCCAGCTCCTCGTCGATGATGGTGCGAATCTGCACAAAGTTGCCCAGCCGGATGCCGCGCGACTTTTCGGTGGTTTTGCGGATCATCTGGTTGACTGACACGTCGGTGCCCGGATTCTGCTTGTAGAAGCCCGATTTCTCGGTGAGCTCAAACGAGGCCGGGGTCAACGGCAGGTAGCCGGTGCGCTGGTGGCTTCTGGCATCGACCTCAGGCTTCATCACGTGGGCAAAGAACCGGGCCACGCCCTTGTACTCGTCGTCCTTCTTGCCCGCCATCACCCACAGGCTAGCGCCGCCAATCACGGTGTTCTGCGGCGCGCCCGGCACGTCGGGGTAAAAAGGCAGCGGCGCAATGCCGGAGGCGAACTTGGCATTGCGCTTGATGTTGCCGTACATCGCGGACGAGCCGGTGATCATGGCGCATTCGCCCGAGACAAAGGTGGCATCGGCTGCGTTGCCGCGGCCCTTGTAGACGAACAGGCCAGTCTTGGCCATATTGGCCAGGTTTTCAATGTGGCGCTCATGCAGCGGGCTGTTGAAGGTCAGGCGCGCATCCAGGCCGCGCAAGCCGTTGCTCTTGGTGGCGAATTCGGTGTTGTGCCAGGCCGAGAAGCTCTCCAGCTGGGTCCAGCTCGCCCAGCTTGTGGTGAAGGGGCATTTGTGGCCGCTTGCTTTCAACTTGGCGGCTGCCAACGCCACCTCAGGCCAGGTGCTGGGCGGCTTTTCGGTATCCAGGCCTGCGGCTTTGAAGGCATCCTTGTTGTAATGGAATACGGTGGTGGAGCTGTTGAACGGGAAGCTCAGCATCTGGCCGTTCGGGGCAGTGTAGTAGCCCGCCACTGCGGGAACGTAGGACTTGGCATCAAAGGCGATTCCTGCCTTTTTCATGACTTCACCCACGGGCACGATGGCGCCCTTGCTGGCCATCATGGTGGCGGTGCCGACTTCGAATACCTGCAGGATGTGCGGGGCGTTACCGGAGCGGAAGGCGGCAATCGCCACCGTCATGGATTCGTCGTAGCTGCCTTTGAAGGTCGGCACGATTTTGTACTGGGTCTGGCTGGCGTTGAAATCCTTGGCGTGGTCATTGACCCACTCGCCCAGGGCGCCTGGCATCGAGTGCCACCACTGGATTTCGGTTTGCGCCTGGGCCGACACTGAAAAGGCCGCTGCGAGGGCCACCGTGGCAAGTTTGAATTTCATACAATCTCCTTGGGGTAAAGGGCTGAGCATAGTCAACGGCTATGACATTTATGCGACAAAAATATGTCGAAAATGGAAGTAACCCATTTAACACGTGTTTTTGGCGGCTGCTAATCGGGGTTTTCATCAGGGGTGCGATTTAGAGTGTTGTTTTTCAAGCATGGAACCCGATATATCGTTGTAATGCCCTGAACCCCCAAAGGGTTGTCACCATCAATCCGGGCTTTGACCTCTAGCATTGCGCTTATGGGCACTTCTATAAATTCATTTTTCGGGCGAATTGCGGCGTTGCGCGGTGCTCGAAATCCTCACGTACCTGAAGTACATTCCGGTTCCTGCGCGCCGTGCGCCTTGCACTTCATCCCGAAAATCTGAATTTCTAGAAGTACCCTTATGACGAGTACGCATTTCGGTTTTCAATCGGTTGACGAGCAGGACAAGGCGCGTCGCGTTCGCGGCGTGTTCGATTCAGTCGCGCCCAAATACGATGTGATGAACGATTTGATGTCGCTCGGCCTGCACCGTGCGTGGAAGGCCTACACCGTGCTGGTCGCCAACGTCAAACCGGGCCAAAAAGTGCTGGACATCGCGGCTGGTACCGGCGATTTGGCTATGGCGTTTGCGCCCAAGGTCGGTGCCGATGGTCTGGTGGTACATACCGACATCAATGAAGCCATGCTGCGCGAGGGGCGTAACCGCCTGCTTGATGCCGGGGTCAGCGTGCCGACACTGGTTTGTGATGCCGAACATCTGCCTTTTCCGGATGCGCATTTTGATCTGGTCACGGTGGCCTTTGGCCTGCGCAACATGACGCACAAGGAAGATGCCCTGCGTGAAATGAATCGCGTGCTCAAGCCTGGCGGCAAGCTGCTGGTGCTGGAGTTTTCAAAAATCGCCAAGCCGCTGGTCAAAATTTACGACTGGTATTCCTTCAAGGTCTTGCCCTGGCTGGGCAAGCTGGTTGCCAATGACGACTCCAGCTACCAGTACCTGGCCGAGTCGATCCGTATGCATCCGGGGCAGGAAGAATTAAAGGCCCTGATGCACAAAGGTGGTTTCGGCCATGTGGACTATCACAACATGTCTGGCGGTGTGGTCGCTTTGCATGTTGGAATCAGGTGTTGAAAGTCGTTAGCTTTAGTCAAAGACAGTTTGTTTAAGGAGATATCATGAAAATCTGGTCTATCATTTTTTCCGCCATGCTCGCGCTCACGCTGAGTTTTGCGGGTGTAAACGCGGAAGCCAAGCGCCTGGGTGGTGGCGGCTCATTCGGCAAACAGTCGTCTAACGTGACGCAGCGCCAGGCGGCTCCGCCAGCCGCCGCGCCCGCCGCGCCTGTAGCTGCTGCACCCAAGAAGCCTTGGGGTGCGGGTGCGATGTTGGGCGGTCTTGCCGCTGGCTTGGGCCTCGCATGGCTAGCCTCTTCGCTAGGCCTCGGCGGTGCATTCGGCCAGATCATCATGTTTGGCTTGCTGGCGTTGGTGGTGATGCTGGTTATCGGCTTCGTGATGCGTAAATTCAAAGGGCAAAATAGTGGCCAAAATGGTGCTCAGGCAAATGGCGGGCAGTCCTCATCGCCATTCGCCTTTCAGGGCGCAGGTAGTCCAGCAGCTGCAACAACGCCTAAAAACTACAGCCCTGAAAACGTCGGCAATGACGCTTCTGCCCGGCCATGGGAGAGTAACAGCATGGCTTTTGATGCCAACGCTGCGGGCGCAGCCAATACCGGTTCGATGATCGGTTCGGCTTTGGGCGGTTCGCAGTCCTGGGGTGTCCCGGCCGGCTTTGATGCAGAAGGTTTTCTGAAGGCGTGCAAGGCCAACTTTTTGACGCTGCAGGATGCCTGGGATCGTTCTGACATCCAGAACCTGCGTGCCATGATGACCGACGAAATGCTCGAGCAGATCAAAGTCCAACTCGCTGACCGTGAGTCGCACACGGGCGGCGGTACCAACAAGACCGACGTGGTCATGCTGGACGCGCAGCTTCTGGGTATTGAAGAACTCAGCGACGTGTATATGGCCAGCGTCGAGTTCTCCGGCATGATCCGCGAAGACGCATCAGCCGGTGCCAGCCCGTTCCGCGAAGTCTGGAACATGACCAAACCGCGTAATGGCGGCGGCTGGCTGGTTGCTGGCGTACAGGCACTTCAATAAGTTGTTGACCCCCACGTTCGCTCACTTCGTGTAGCTCTCTGCCCCCAAGGGGGCGCATTTTTCCTTGGGGCGGCCCGGCGGAAAACATAGCCCTCACGGTCGGCTCTACTGGCGTGTAGCTCCCTGCCCCCGAGGGGGCCGTCGCCTGCGGCCCGGCAAAGCCGGTTCTGCGGCTGGTTTTGCTTCACGGCTATTCACGTCGGCATTTGTTTACCTGTCAAAATCGGGGGCGTATGACTACTACGTCCCCTTTTTCATTTTTAGAATCCATCGCCAGCCGCTTCCAACCGCCTTCGTGGGTGGTTGACGAGGGGCAGCAACGCCTGGTGCTGTTCTTGAACCACGTCCTGATGCAGGAAAAAGAAGCCCAGGATCGTCTTGCCCGAAAAAAAGGCAATGTGATTCACGTTCGCTGGGGTCTGTTTGGGCTTGACTTGCTCATCACCCCTGCCGGGCTTCTGGATCGGGCATCTTCCGCCGCAAAGCCCGACCTGCTGGTGACAGTGGCTGCCGATTCACCCATGGTAGTGCTGCAATCCGTTCTGGCCAGCAAGCCGCCACCCGTCAAGATTGAGGGCGACGTACAGCTCGCCGCTGAACTCGGCTGGCTGGCTGAGAATTTGCGTTGGGATGTTGAAGAAGACTTGTCGCGCGTCGTCGGCGACATACCGGCCCATGCACTGGGCGACATGGGGCGGCGCGTATTTGAAGCTTTGAAGCAGTTTCTGGCACCACGGCCGGCACCTGCGGGAGGCACTACGTCATCAGCCACGCCATCTGTCACACCGTTTGCCACGTCTGATAACAGCAAGGCCGCTACATGAGCCGGATCTTCAGGGGCTTTTTCATCATCTGGACGGTATTGCGCTTTGGTCTAGACGAGCTGGTGCTATCGGGTTTTCAAAAGCCGTGGATCAGGCTCTTGCGGCGCGTTGTTTCAGTCGGGCGCAATTTGAAAGTGCCGCGTGGCGAGCGCCTGCGCCTGGCGTTAGAGCGTCTTGGTCCTATCTTCGTCAAGTTCGGGCAAGTGATGTCTACCCGTCGCGATTTGCTGGCCCCTGACATCGCCGACGAGCTGGCCCGCCTGCAAGACCGCGTGCCGCCGTTTGATTCCGCAATAGCCATTGCCATCATCGAGAAAGCTTTTGGCAGGCCGCTGGCGCAGATTTTTGCCACCTTCGAGTACACGCCTGTGGCCAGCGCATCCATTGCGCAGGTGCATTTTGCGACCTTGCCTAGTGGCCGTGAAGTGGCCGTCAAGGTGCTGCGCCCCAACATGCTGCCCGCGATTGAAAAAGACCTGGCCCTGATGCACATGATGGCGGGCTGGATTGAAAGCGCCTCGGCAGATGGCAAGCGCCTGAAACCGCGCGAGGTGGTGGGCGAGTTCGATAAATACCTGCATGACGAGCTGGACCTGTTGCGTGAAGCCGCCAACGCAGCCCAGCTGCGCCGCAATATGCAGGGCCTTGATCTGGTGATGATCCCCGAGGTGGTGTGGGATTTCTGTATGCCTGACGTGATGGTGATGGAGCGCATGAAGGGCGTGCCCATCCGCCAGATGCAGCGCCTGCGCGATGCGGGCGTGGACATAAAAAAACTGGCGCGTGATGGTGTCACGATTTTTTTCACCCAGGTTTTTCGCGACGGGTTTTTTCATGCCGACATGCACCCCGGCAACATTCAGGTCAGCCTGGAGGCGGCTACCTTTGGTCGCTATATCTCACTCGACTTCGGTATCGTCGGCACGCTGACGGAGATCGACAAGGAATACCTGGCGCAAAACTTCAGTGCATTTTTTCGCCGTGACTACAAGCGCGTGGCCGAGCTGCACATCGAATCCGGCTGGGTGCCTGCCAGTACCCGCGTGGACGAGCTGGAAGCCGCCATTCGCGCCTGCTGCGAGCCCTACTTTGACCGTCCGTTAAAAGAAATTTCGCTGGGCCTGGTGCTGATGCGGCTATTCCAGACCTCGCGCCGCTTTCATGTCGAAATCCAGCCGCAACTGGTGCTGTTGCAGAAAACTCTGCTCAACGTTGAAGGCCTGGGTCGTGAACTTGATCCCGACCTGGATCTGTGGAGCACCGCCAAGCCATTTCTTGAAAAATGGATGATCGAGCAGGTCGGGCCTGAAAAGCTGTTTGCGCAACTCAAGGCCGAAGCCCCGACCTATGCCAAGCTGCTGCCCGGTTTGCCGCGTCTGCTGTCGCAGTACCTGAAAGACCGGCATGGTTCAAACCAGCGCGAACTGCTGGAATTGCTCGCTGAACAAAAGCGTACCAACAAACTGCTGCAAAGCCTTATTTACGGTGGTTTGGGCTTTGTTTTGGGCTTGATTGCGATGCAGGTGGTTTTGCGGGTGCGGCTTTTTTAAGCGACCCCGGCAACGCCTATAATCAAAGGCTTTGCCTCTTGCGTCATTTGCGAGTTGCGCTCTACCTGAAAAACCTCCAGAACCATGCCAATTTACGCCTATAAATGTGAGTTCTGCGGTCATGCGAAAGACGTTTTGCAAAAAATGTCGGACGCACCGCTGACTGACTGCCCACAGTGCGGCGCACCAGCCTTTAAAAAGCAGCTCACCGCAGCCGGTTTTCAGCTCAAGGGCTCCGGCTGGTATGTCACAGACTTTCGAGGCGGTACGCCCTCGGGTACACCGGCTGCTGAATCGAGTGGCGATGCTAAGTCTGGCGAATCCGCGCCTGTTGCGGCCACACCCTCCGCAGCAACCGCAACACCTCCCGCTGCTGGCTCGACTGCTGCCGCACCAGCACCTGCACCTGCTCCCGCACCTGCGGCAGCCCCAGCCGCACCAAAGGCCAACTCGTGATGGCGGCCGTCCGCAGATGGCTGCTGGCTGGCCTGCTGGTTCTGGTGCCTCTGGGTATCACGATCTGGGTGCTTGAATGGATTATTGCCACGCTGGACCAGACCTTGCTCATCCTGCCTGGTTTGTGGCATCCAGACAAACTGATTGGTTTTCATATCCCCGGTTTTGGGGTATTGCTGGCGCTTTTTATCGTGTTGCTGATCGGTGCCATTGCCAGCAACTTTTTCGGCAAAAAACTGGTGAGCTGGTGGGATTTGCTGCTCAACCGCATTCCTATCGTTCGCTCGATTTACTCCAGCGTCAAACAGGTCTCTGACACGCTTTTCTCGGAGAAAGGCAATGCTTTTCGCAAAGCGCTGCTGGTGCAGTGGCCACGCGAAGGGGTGTGGACGATTGGTTTCCAGACCGGTACACCGGGCGGCGATGTGGCCAATCATTTGCTTGGCGACTATCTGAGCGTTTATGTACCCACCACGCCCAACCCCACTGGCGGCTATTTTGTGATGCTCAAGCGTGAGCACTGCATCGAACTCAAAATGAGTGTCGATGAAGCGCTGACCTATGTGATTTCCATGGGCGTTGTGGTGCCTGGTAGTGGTGCCAATTTCAAGCCTGGCAAGCCCGGCAGTGCCGCACCCACCCGACCCGACAGTCCTCCCCGCATCTAATTCCATTTCCAGATCAATACGATATGTTGTTGCTTCGCCTTGCCGTGGAGTTTTTGGGGTCAGAGCCCAAATTCGCCGAGCCTACGGCTCGCCATGAGGGCGCGGTGCGATGCACCGCAGCGAAATTGGTGTCTGACCCCAATAACTCCTTCGCGCCTAATCTCCTATCGATCTGAAAATGGAATAACCTGCCGAGGCGCATCGCGCTATCGGTATTGCCGTATTTAAAAGCGATTTTTATGCCAATGACCTCCAAAATGCGAACTACTTATTGCGGTCTGGTGACCGAGGCCCTGATGGGGCAAACCATTAGCCTGTGTGGTTGGGTCAACCGAAGGCGTGACCACGGCGGCGTGATTTTTATCGACCTGCGTGATCGTGAGGGTTATGTACAGGTGGTGTGCGACCCGGATCGTGCTGACATGTTCAAAACCGCCGAAGGCGTGCGTAATGAGTTTTGTGTTCAGGTCAAAGGCATTGTTCGCGCACGACCGGAAGGCACCACCAACGACAACCTTAAAAGCGGCAAGATCGAAGTGCTGTGCCATGAGCTGATCGTGCTGAACGCCAGCGTGACGCCGCCGTTCCAGTTAGACGACGACAACCTGTCAGAAACCACACGCCTGACGCACCGCGTGCTGGACTTGCGCCGCCCCTACATGCAGAACAACCTTATGCTGCGTTACCGCGTGGCCATGGAAACCCGCAAGTTTCTCGATGCCAATGGTTTCATTGACATCGAAACCCCCATGCTCACCAAGAGCACACCCGAAGGTGCGCGTGACTACCTGGTGCCCAGCCGCGTCAACGAAGGCATGTTCTTCGCGCTGCCGCAAAGCCCGCAGCTATTCAAGCAGCTGTTGATGGTCGCCGGGTTTGATCGCTACTATCAAATTACCAAGTGCTTCCGTGACGAAGACTTGCGCGCCGACCGCCAGCCCGAATTTACCCAGATTGATATTGAAACTTCCTTCATGGGTGAGCAGGAAATCCGTGACCTGTTCCAGGGCATGATCATCAATATTTTCAAGACGGTTCTGGCAACCGATCTGGGCGAGTTCCCGGCCATGGCCTATGCCGATGTCATGCACCGCTACGGCTCCGACAAGCCCGATCTGCGCGTGAATCTTGAGTTCACCGAACTCACCGATTTGATGGCTGGTGTTGATTTCAAAGTGTTCAGCACGCCCGCCACCACACCGGGTGGCCGTGTGGTTGCATTGCGCGTGCCCGGCGGTTCGGAGATGAGCCGCGGCGAGATTGACGGTTACACCGAGTTCGTCAAAATCTACGCTGCCAAGGGCCTGGCCTGGATCAAGGTCAATGATGTGACCAAGGGCCGCGAGGGTCTGCAAAGCCCGATCGTCAAAAACATTCACGACGCTGCTCTGCTTGAAATTTTGAAACGCACCGGCGCAGCCAATGGCGACATCATTTTCTTTGGTGCCGACAAAGCCAAAATCGTCAATGACAGCATGGGTGCGCTGCGCCTGAAGATTGGTCACAGCGTGTTCGGCAAAAAAACCGGGTTGTTCACCACCGGCTGGAAGCCACTCTGGGTGGTTGACTTCCCGATGTTTGAACATGACGAAGAAGGCAATCGTTGGAGCGCCGTGCATCACCCCTTCACCGCGCCCAAAGACGGCCACGAAGACTGGATGGACACCGACCCCGGCAAGTGCATTGCCAAGGCCTACGACATGGTGCTCAACGGCTGGGAGCTCGGTGGCGGCTCGGTGCGTATCCACCAGGCCGATGTGCAGAGCAAGGTCTTCAACGCCCTCAAGATTGGCCCTGAAGAAGCGCAGGAAAAGTTCGGCTTTCTGCTCGATGCCCTGCAATACGGCGCACCACCACACGGCGGCCTGGCCTTTGGCCTGGACCGCATCGTCACCATGATGACGGGCGCAGAGTCGATTCGCGACGTGATCGCCTTCCCGAAAACCCAGCGCGCCCAGTGTCTGCTGACCCATGCACCCAGCCCGGTCGATGAAAAGCAGTTGCGCGAGCTGCACATCCGGTTGTGCAATCCTTTGCCAGCTTAGGCGCACCTTTTCACAGAGGGAATTTTGCGGACGTTCAAAATCCCCGAGTCGGTCATGGTGGTGATACACACGCCAGAGCATGAGGTGCTGCTGTTGGAGCGTGCCGACAACCCTGGCTTCTGGCAAAGCGTGACGGGTTCACGCAACACGCTTGACGAGCCTTTTTTGCAGACGGCTGTGCGTGAGGTTTTTGAAGAAACCGGCATTGCCGCAGATGCCGCCAGTTTTCGGGCTTGGGGGCTGTCCAACGTGTACGAAATTTATCTGGCCTGGCGCAAGCGCTATGCGCCCGGCATCACGCACAACACCGAGCATGTTTTCAGCCTGTGCGTGCTGCGTGATGTGGCCGTCAAGCTCAGTCCGCGTGAACACACGGCATGGCAATGGCTGCCGCTGCTGGAGGCGGCTGACAAATGCTTTTCGCCTTCGAATGCCGAGGCGATTTTGCTGCTGCCGGGTTTCATCGAATAAGCTGGGGCATGAACCTGCATAAATCCCACGCGCTTGAACTGCTTGAAGGGGGGCAGCAATACTTTCCTGCGCTCATCAGGGCCATGGACGCAGCGACCTCGTGGGTGCAGCTTGAAACCTATATTTTCGATGTACATGGCGCGGCTGGCGAGCTTGCCCAGGCGCTCATCAACGCTGCGCAGCGCGGTATAAAGGTGCAGGTGCTGGTTGATGGTATTGGCTCCCAGCCGTTGCCCGCAGAGTGGCAACAGAAAATGAAAGACGCGGGTGTGCAGTGGTTTGTTTACTCGCCACTGGCTGCGGGTTTAGGTGGCCTTGGCCTGCTGATGCCCCACCGCTGGCGCCGCCTGCACCGCAAGCTGTGCGTAGTGGACGAGCGCACGGTTTTTTGCGGCGGCATCAATGTACTGGATGATTTTTACGACCCCAATTATGGCGAGCTAAAGGCACCGCGCTTTGACTTTGCGGTGGCCGTGACCGGGCCGCTTGCGCTAGAAGCCAGTGAGGCGATGGCGTTTTTGTGGTGGCGCGTGCAGGTGGGCTACAGCGCACGGCAAAATCATTTGGGCGAAGCCTGGGACAAGTTCAAGGCTGCCGGCTATGGTGTTCGCACCGTAGCCGCGCGGCTGGCAAGCAAGGCAGCGGCCGTGCCTTCTGAGCCACCGCCGTTGCCGGGTTCCAAAGCCGCACTGGTACTGCGCGACAACCTGCGTAATCGCCGAAGCATCGAGAGGGTCTATCGCAAGGCGATTGGTAAAGCGCACCACGACATTCTGATCGCAAATGCCTACTTTGTGCCGGGTGGAAAGCTGCGTCGTGCGCTCATCAATGCATCACGGCGCGGCGTGAAGGTGACCCTGCTGCTACAGGGGAAGTACGAGTATTTCATGCAATACCATGCAGCGCGCCCAGTGTATGGCGCGCTGCTCAAGGCGGGCGTGGAGATTTATGAATACGAAGCCAGTTTTCTGCACGCCAAGGTAGCCGTCATTGATGGCCATTGGGCCACGGTGGGCTCGTCCAACCTCGACCCCCTGAGCCTGCTGCTGGCGCGCGAGGCCAATGTGGTGGTTGAAAACAAGGTGTTTGCAGATAAGTTGCGCAGTAGCTTGTGTGCTGCCATAGCCAACCACGGGCGCCGCCTTGACCCTGTGGCCTACAGCCAGCGTCCCCTGCGCCAACGCCTGCTGGATCACATAGCCTATGCGTTGATGCGGGTCGGTGTTTTCATCGCAGGCCAGCGCTACTGACAAGCGTTACCAACATACGTTAATGAGGCACTAATTTATTCGTCCGGAAGATTCTGGCATTGATGGGGCGTGGTTCAAAATCAGTTGACACTTTTTCGGGTGGCCATCGGTTCAGGCATAGACAAACCATCCAAAATTCACATTGTCCGTGTCAACCAAAACAGTTACTTTTTGAACCACGCTCCAATGTGTTATTCCGCTATGCTGACGCCCGAACCACCCATTTCCTTCGGGACATCCTTCATCTTCGGCAACCCATCCTTGATACGCAGCCTCGTCTCCTGATAGTGAACATGGACGCCGGCTTGGTACGGAAAGTCCGGAATGACTGCTGCGTACACATCGGTGAGTCCCATGCCGGGATGCTCAGTGAAGATGTGGCCTCCACACGTTTTGCACCATTTGCGATAACTGTTCGGCGTCTTGCTGAAAGTGCCGATGTTGTCTGCTCCCCGCGTGATCTGCACCGCGTCGGGTTTCCATAAAGTGAAGGCGTTGACAGGCCCTGCCGACCAGCTTCGACACGACTCACAATGGCAATAACCCATTCCGACTGGCTCGCCGTTGACCGTGAACTGAACCGCGCCGCAAAAGCAGCTGCCTTTGTAAGTTTTTCCGTTGCTCATGCTGTACCTCTTTGGTGATTTGTACGAAAACAAGATCCGGAGCGCAGGCTTTAGCCAGGATCAACTCCGGTGCGAAATCTCCTAGTTTCCTGGAGGTTCAACGTAAATTGGACGACTGAATCATACCCTTTTACAAGGGAAATCTTGCCTTGCGAATGCTGTCGCGATGGTGGAAGAGATCGATTTCGCGCTTGTAATGTAGCATCGGCATCAGCGTATTGCCCCAGCTGAAGCCCGGATTGCGGTTTAGAACCTCCTTGACATGATTGCCCGCCGCCGCGGTGTCGCCGAGCTGCGCGTAGCAGGCGGCGAGATAGGCATGGAGAAACTGGTCGGGCGCCGCAATCCGCTTGAAGGCCTCCACCGCCTCGGCGTAGCGGCGAGCGACGAAGTAGGCGCGCCCCAGGTGGTTCCAAAAGCGCGGCGGGTGGAACGGATTGAGCCGCATCGCCTTCTGGAGCCACGGAATGCCGTTCTCGGGCTCGCCGATCCAGGTCAGGATCTCGCCCTGCTGCACCACGATCAGGTCGTCGTTGGGATTGAGGCTGAGCGCACGCTGCTGGTGGAAGAGCGACGCGTCGTGATTCCTCTGCGTCAGGCGCAGCGCAGCGAGCACGCGCTGCACGTCGCTGTCGTTCTCGTCGATGGCGAGGGCGATTTCGAGCTCGCGCTCGATGAGTTGCTTGGTCGCTTCGGCGTCCGCGCACCACTCGTAGGTCCAAGCCTGGCCCAAGATACAGGCCTTCCAGGCGTGCGCGTGCGCATACTTGGGGTCGAGCTTGATGGCGCGTCCGATCAGTATCTGCGCCTTATCGTTGTCCTCCCGTTTCGAGCGGTGGTGCAACACCTTGGCCTCGAGCACGCACTCGTAAGCCGGCATGTTCCCGGTCGGCTTGCGCTCGGCGCGGTCGCGGGCGGCCGCCTCGAGCCGCCCGGGGAGCGTGGCGACGATGGCTGAGGTCACTTCGTCCTGTATGGCAAAAATGTCCTCGAGATCGCGGTCGTAGCGTTCGGCCCAGATGTGCCGGTCGGATTCGGCGTCGATCAGCTGCACCGTGACCCGCACGCGGTTGCCCGCCCGGCGCACGCTGCCCTCGACGACGTACTGGACGCCGAGCTCGCGTGCCACCTTCTTCACGTCCACCGCCTGCCCCTTGAACTTGAACGAGGTGTTGCGCGAAATGACGAACAGTTCGCGGAAGCGCGAGAGATCCGTCAGGATGTCCTCGGTAAGGCCGTCGGCGAAGAACTCCTGCTCCGCGATGCCGCTCATGTTGACGAACGGCAGCACGATGATGGAAGGTTTCGCATGGTGGGCCGCCTCCTGTTGCTTCGCGGCGGCCGCCGGTGTGGCGGCGCCTGCCTTGGCGCCGCCGACGATGCGGTAGACGCGGACCGATGCGGCAATGTTTTTCAGCGCATGCTCGCCGAGGTCCTCGAAGGCGAGCGCCAGCTTGCGATGCACTTCCTCGTGGATTTTCGCCGAGACGCAGATACCGCCGGGGAGGGCGAGTGCCTCCAGCCGCGCCGCCACGTTGACGCCGTCGCCGTAAATATCATTGTCGTCGCTGATGATGTCGCCGACATTGATGCCGATGCGGAATTCGATGCGGCTCTCTCGCGGCACCTCGGCGTTGCGCTCGGCCATGCCGCGCTGAATATCAACGGCGCAGCGCACGGCATCGACGACGCTGACAAACTCCACCAGCATTCCGTCGCCGGTGGTCTTGACGATGCGGCCGCGGTGCTCGACGATTTTTGGATCGATCAATTCCTTGCGATGCGCCTTTAGCTGGCGCAGCGTTCCCTCCTCGTCGACGCCCATCAGCTGGCTGTAATGGGCAACGTCGCCCACCAGAATCGCGGCAAGTCTCCGGTTGACAAAGTCCTCGGCCACGCGGTTTCCTCTCGGCTAATCCGTCATTTTCCCGATGAACGGCATCTGAGCATTTAACTCATATTGTAAGGATAGAAAATTCAACCGCATGCGGCCAACTATGACACAAAAAAGCGTCCTCAAGAGCCGTACTTTCCCTGATGCGTTAATCAGGCAGGGCCAGCTTTGAGTCGGGCTGTTAAAATCTTGCCATGCTTATGAAATCAGACACCTCATTGGCGGAGGCTACCGAAGAAGGCGTTCCGGTCTCCGTGAAAATCCGCGAGCGTATCACGGCAGCAGGCAAACGCTTCCATGCCAACGACAACATTGCAGAGTTCATTGAGCCCGGCGAACTTGAAAAACTGCTGGATGAAGTTGAAGGCAAGATGAAGGGCGTGCTCGACAGCCTGGTGATAGACACCGAGCGCGACCACAACACCAAAAACACCGCCCGCCGCGTGGCCAAGATGTACCTCAATGAGGTCTTCAAGGGTCGTTATGTGTCGCCGCCCAACATCACCGAGTTCCCCAACGCTGAACACCTCAATGAGCTGATGATCGTCGGCCCTATCACCGTGCGCAGCGCCTGCTCGCACCACCTGTGCCCTGTCATTGGCAAGGTCTGGATAGGCGTTCTGCCGAATGAACACACCAACGTCATTGGTTTGTCAAAGTACGCGCGCCTGGCCGAATGGGTCATGGGGCGGCCGCAAATCCAGGAAGAGGCTGTGGTGCAACTGGCAGACCTGATTATGGAAAAAACCTCTCCTGACGGCCTGGCCATCGTCATGGAGGCCACGCATTTCTGCATCGGCTGGCGTGGCGTGCAAGACCTCGACAGCAAAATGATTAACTCCGTCATGCGCGGCGTCTTTTTGAAAGATGTCAATCTGCGCCGCGAGTTTTTATCTCTCCTCCCCAAATAAAACCACGGCCAGTAATTCCATTTCCAGATCAATATGATATGTTGTTGCTTCGCCTTGCCGTGCTACAGCACTGTCTGCGGCTTCGCGCCTAATCTCCTATCGATCTGAAAATGGAATAAGGACACACCTCACATGCTAGTACGCCTTCTTTACGCCAGCCGCGCCGCTGATTCCGGTGCCTCTGCAACCGATGCCATTCTTTTGCAATCCCGTAGCCATAACCCGGACTGCGGCATCACCGGCATTCTTTGCTACGGGGGCGGTATTTTTTTGCAGGTACTCGAAGGCGGCCGCAATCAGGTCAGCGAGTTGTATGGTCACATTCAAAAAGATGTGCGTCACAAAGACATCGTGCTGCTGCATTATGAAGAAATCTCTGAGCGCCGCTACTCCGGCTGGACCATGGGCCAAGTCAACATGGCCAAGCTCAACACGTCGATTTTGCTGAAGTATTCTGAAACGCCTGTGTTTGATCCGTATTCGGTGTCCGGCAAGGTATTGCTGGCTTTGCTGGAAGAGTTGATGGCAACAGCCTCCATCGTTGGCCACAGCTGATTCAACATGCTGCTAGTCGGGTGCGACTTCTCTAGCGCACCGAGTCGCCAAAAACCAATCGTCATAGCGCTTGGGAGCTGCCTCAAAGGGCGAGTCCAACTTTCAAAAATAGAATGAGGGTTTTTGGGGTCAGAGTCCAAATTCATCGTGCCTCCGGCACGCCCTTCGGGGGCGGTGCAACGCACCGCAATGAAATTGGCGTCTGACCCCAATAACCCTTTGAAAGTTGGCTGAATAAATCCAATAGCTGGGTCGGTGCGTTTGACCTTCCGTTTGGTTTGCCACGCGAACTCATAGAACAACTCGGCTGGCCCACAACCTGACCAGTGCTGATGACCCACTACGCCAGCTTGAGCCGCGCTGACATTCGCAGCACCTTCGCAGAGTTTTGTGATGCACGGCCAGTAGGCGGCAAATTTGCGCACCGCGCCACCGATGGCCCTGCGGGTACCAGCCCTTCGATGCAGTAGGTCAACCCGCCAGTGGCCTACATGCTCCATGCGGGCGTTCCGCGCTTGCTGGCTGCCGGCGTGCATTTGCCAGGCCTGCACGTAGGTGACCCTGCCCGCGTGGCGCTAGAGGGGGCTACCCCGGCTTGCTGGCGCGCGAGGTACTGGGCAAGCGCTCCTACAAAAGCGACGACAAGCTCAAGCAGACTGCGGAGCGCCTGATCGCCCGCAAAGACTTGATTACCGCGCTGGAGCTGGGCCAGACCCGCCTAGGCCTGCGCCTCAAGCTCACCCACGCGCAGCGCGACGCGCTGGTGGGCGATGCCAAGGGTGACAGCCTCGATGCCGTGCTGTGCCTGATGCAGGCGGCCTGGGCGCAAGAGCGGCACAAAGAGGGCGAGGCCCGGTATGGTTTGCCTGCCAACTTCGATAGCATCGAAGGCTGGATCATCGCCGCGCCATAGCCAGATGGGCTCGGATCGGTCAGGCGCCGCTGATTCACCGTGATTCGCCATTTGCAGCTCAAAAAAGGGCGTGGTTCAAAAAGTGCAACTTTGGGGTAACACTGGTAATGTGACTTTTGGACGGTTTGCCTATGACTCAACCGATGGCCACCGGAAAAAGTGTTACCCAGTTTTGAACCACGCCAAAATTCCTCGTGCGCCTGGGGCTCGATCAGGAATGCTGGGGTTGTCGTTGCAGCGTAGGTGTAGGCACAAAAACAGGGTTTGATGAGTGCTTGCTATACCGGACAGGTTTAGCGTGAGCACAGGGCTCTGGCAACGTTGGGTGAACTGCGGACCCGAGCCGCCATTGTAGTGTTCGGGCCCGAATGAGTATCTAATTGTGTCGGGCGTAAACTCGGCGCTACGGTGCTGCGTTAATTAGACTGACCAAAGGAGAACATCATGAAAACCCGTTACCTTACCGCGCTCGTTGTGGCGGCTGGCCTGAGCTGTAGCTTTGCCATGGCCACTGATGTCGGTGTGTCCATCAGTATCGGACAGCCCGGTTTCTATGGCCGCATTGACATTGGCAATGCGCCGCCGCCGGTTCTGATTTCCCCGCAACCGGTCTGGATCAATCGCGTGGCGGTGGCTCCTGCCCCGATCTATCTGCGTGTACCGCCGGGGCATGAAAAGAACTGGGGCAAGTATTGCAAAAAATATGGTGCTTGCGGCGGACCAGTCTATTTTGTGCGCGACGAATGGTACCGCGATGTTTACGCGCCGCACTACAGAGAGCATGGCGACCAACGTGGCAAGGGCAAAGACAAAGACAAGGGCAAAGACAAGGGCAAGCAAGGTCAAAGAAACAACTGACGCCAGCGCCGTGACGGCGCCTGGTTGAACTGCGCCAACGGGAGCGCTGCAATGTCCACCACTTGGTGGACAATCCGTTGATCCATTCGCAAGCTGACGCAGACCACAGCCCGTGGCTACAAACGGTGTTGTCCCGGCACGGACATCAAGCGCATCGCTTGCTGCAGGTGTTGCGCGAATTGCAGTCCGATCTCGGCTGGTTGCCGCCGCAACTGCTGGCTGACGTGGCGCAGGCACTGTAGTTGAGTCTGGCGCAGGTGCAGGGCGTGGCTGGCTTCTACCGATTTCTGCACACGCGTCCGATTGGGCGCTACCGCATGGTGTGGTTCAAAACTGGGTAACACTTTTCGTGTGACCATCGATTTAGCCATGAGCAAAGCGTTCAAAAGTCACATTGTCAGTGTTACCTAAAAGCGGCGCTTTTTGAACCATGCCCTTTTTATTGGACACCTGTGCCGCACACGCTGCACGCTGCATGGCGCGGCATATTGACTTCACTCCATCCCATGCTGCGGCCGTCCAGCATCAGCAGGCGGCCCGCCAACGTGTCACCCACACCGCACAGCAGCTTGAGGGCTTCCGCCGCCTGTGTGCTGCCAATAATGCCCACCAACGGCGCAAAAACACCCATGGCTGCGCAGCGGGTTTCTTCATACAGCTCGGTCTCGGGGAAGACACAGGCATAGCAGGGTGAGGCTTCATTGCGCGGGTCATAGACGCTCACCTGCCCGTCAAAGCGGATGGCCGCACCTGATACCAACGGCGTGCGGTGCTTGACGCAGGCGCGGTTGATTGCATGGCGGGTGGCAAAGTTGTCGGTGCAGTCGAGCACCACGTCGGCTTGTTGTACCAGCTCGCCCAGCAGCACAGCGTCAGCGCGCGTGGTCACGCTGGTGACCTGCACATCCGGGTTGATATCGGCTATCGCCTGCCTGATGGATTCGGCCTTGAACCGCCCGACACCCGAGAGTTTGTGTGCAATCTGCCGTTGCAGGTTGGTGGCATCGACCCGGTCGTCATCGACCACTGTGATGTGGCCTACGCCTGCGCTACCAAGGTACAGGGCAGCCGGTGAACCAAGGCCACCTGCGCCCACGATCAGGGCGTGTGAGGCGAGCAGCCTGGTTTGTCCCTCGATGCCTATTTCGTCGAGAAGAATGTGGCGCGAATACCTTAGTAACTGGTCATCATTCACTGCGATGCCTAGCAGCCTGTCGGGCTTTGGGCATCGATAGCGAAAAAGAGCCCCAGCGAGGACAGTTTTTGCCGGATTTGCAGGCCCATAGCCTGGCTATGGGACAAAAAGCCGGTGAAAAATGGACCGCTGCGGCGCTTTTGCAGCCGATGCTCCCAAAGTCCGACAGGCTGCTAACCATCAATTCTCTTTTTTCTCGTTCTTGTTTTCAACCGTCGCCGTTTTGCTGATGATGACGGGGCGGCCTTTGAGCTGGTTGATGGCTTGTAGCAGCCGGAAGTCTTTGTCGCTGCCCAACTCCGGCGGCCTGCGCTGCTCGGGCGTTTTCTTGGCATCTTCTTCAAGGCGCTTCAAGGCGGCTTCTCTGGCCTTTTCGCGGTTCGCGTCTTTCACCTCGGCACCCTGGCCGTTGTGTAGGTGTTTATCAAGATCCACCTCGCGGTTGCGCAGGGCGGCAAACGGGCTGCCTTCAAGCGTTTCATCGACCATCACGTCGGGGACTATGCCCTTGGCCTGAATCGA
Organism: Polaromonas sp.; assembly: GCA_038902915.1. Classification (GTDB taxonomy): domain Bacteria; phylum Pseudomonadota; class Gammaproteobacteria; order Burkholderiales; family Burkholderiaceae_C; genus Polaromonas. Next base: position 1,091 of record JBCKNC010000009.1, on the reverse strand, counting down.
CTTGCCGCTAGGCGTGTAGTAGAGTGCCGTGGTGAGCTTGATGCCGGTGTCCGGGCCCAGCGGCCGCACGGTTTGCACCGAGCCCTTGCCGAAGGTCTGGTTACCCATGATGATGGCGCGTTTGTGGTCTTGCAGGGCACCGGCCACAATTTCGCTGGCAGAGGCTGAACCTTCATTGACCAGCACCACCAGTGGCACGGTTTTCAGCGCGGCAGGCAGGCGTTTGAGGGGGTCATTGCCGCTGCGACGCAGGTAAAACTCTGGTGCGGCCTTGTAGACAAACTTGCTTTCTGCAAGCTGGCCGTTGGTCGACACCACGGTCACGTTTTCAGGCAGGAAGGCCGCAGAAACCGCAACCGCTGCATCGAGCAGGCCACCCGGGTCATTGCGCAAGTCCAGCACCAGGCCTTTGAGGTTTGGCTCCTGCTTGTAGATTTGCTCTATTTTGGTGGTGAAGTCTTCCACCGTGCGATCCTGGAACTGGCTCAGGCGAATCCACGCATAGCCAGGCTCAACGACCTTGCCGCGCACCGACTGGGTACGGATTTCTTCGCGCACGATGGTCACCGAGAAGGTACGGCTTTCGTCCTTGCGGAAAATCATCAGCACCACTTTGCTTTTGGGCTCGCCACGCATTTTTTTCACCGCATCGTTGAGCGACAGGCCCTTGACGTTGGTGTCGTCGATCTTGGTAATCAAATCGTTGGGCTTGAGGCCAGCGCGGTCAGCGGGCGAGCCTTCGATGGGCGACACCACCTTGACCAGGCCGTCTTCCTGGGTGATCTCGATACCAACGCCGACAAAGCGGCCGCTGGTGCCTTCGCGGAATTCCTTGAAAGACTTTTTATCGAAGTAGGCTGAGTGTGGGTCAAGGCTGGCAACCATGCCTGTGATGGCATCAGTGATCAGTTTTTTCTCGTCAACCGGCTCCACATAATCAGACTTGACCATGCCAAAAACTGCTGCCAGCTGTCGCAGCTCTTCCAGTGGCAAAGGAGCCAAGCCGCCACGCGCAACCGCTTGCAGTTGCACGGTGGTCAGGGCACCAGCCACTACGCCGATTGAAATCCAGCCTGCTATTTTCAGTTTTT
>JBCKNC010000008.1:0-47095 GCA_038902915.1 Polaromonas sp. | reverse complement strand
ACGGTGTAGACGATGCGGCGGTCATCGACATAGACGTCATTGAGCTGGATCGCGCCAGCCGGCGCCAGCCGGGGTGTGCCCGGCACATAGTAGGCCACCTCTTCGACCTGGTAGGGGTTGCTGGTGTCATAGACGCGCACGCCAGCGTTGAAGAAGGTGCCGACAATCAGGGTGTCTGAACGGAAGGACACCGGCAGAGGCAGGTTCTCGTGCAGGTTGTGGGCTCCGAAACGGCCGCCGCGTTTGGCAAAGGCGTCGTAGGGGGGCGCCGGGAAAGTGGAGATCGGCACCGGATTCGCGTCGGACCGTGCGTCCACCACCCACACCATCTTGGGCCAGTCGGCGCCCGCGTCCTTCACGCATTCGTCGCTGACGATCCACAGGCCGCGATCGAAGAGTGGCAAAACGGTGTGTGTGAAACCGTTGAATGGGGGTGAATGGTTCCACTGCGATGCGATCTTGATGTCCGCCGGATTGGAAATGTCGAGAACCACGGCACCGCCGTCGATGTATCCCACATAGGCGCGGTCGGGCCGCTCGGGAAAGACGTTGGTGTTGTGAGCGCGAAAGCCGGTATCGAACTTCGCAGGCAGCCGCTTCGGTGGGGGCGTGGTGTCGCCGACCCGGGTTCCGGGGTACCACCAGCGGCCGGTCTCGACCGGATGGCTCGGGTTGGCAATGTCGATGCTGCGGTAGAACTGGTCGTCCTTCGGATTGTGCGGCTGGAAGTCAGCCGCTCCCGAGGCCATGTGCACCGTCTTGCCATCGACAAACCAGACGGCATGCACACCGCGCGAGTAGCGGCCCGAACAATCGAAATGCGAAATCAGCCGGGGCGTCTCGGGCCTGGAGATGTCATAGATGTTGATGCCAGCCGGCTGCATGTTGACCTCTTTGGTCTGGTTGGCCACCACCATGATGTTGCCGACAACATCGAGTGAGTTCGAGCGGACTTTCATGTGCGGCAGTTCGGTCTGCACAATCACACGCGGGTTTTTGGGGTCGCTGACATCAACGCCGGTGAAATTTTTCGGGGCCGATTCATGGGCCATCCAGAGAATGCGCCGACCGTCGTCGGTCTGCTGCATGGCAATGCCTTCGCCCATCCCGCCGAAGCCATCGAGTTCATGCTGTGCCAGCAACTTCATGTTGAGGGCCATTGGCTGGTCGGAGCGCCCGCTGGGCTTGCTCAGGGAGGAGGGGTTCATCCGGTGCTTTCGCTGATATTGAATTGGTGCGGCTGGCGGGGATCGAACCCACGACCCTTGGCTTCGGAGGCCAATACTCTATCCACTGAGCTACAGCCGCAACGCTGTGAGGTGATTGGCTCCTTGCGGGGAGCCGGGCTTGATTCTACCAGTGGGCTATGAGCCGACTGTGGGGGCCAAGTTATAATGTAAGGTTGCTGATTCGAGCCCTTTAGGGGCCGCAGCCAGCACACTACAAACCCGATTTTGTCCCTGATTTTTAGTTTTTTGAGGACGCCATGAGCGCAAACGATCACACGACGGCCCACGAAGAAGACCACTCCGGCCCCATCAAAACCCCCAAACAACAGCGGGCCGTGGTTTTTCTCTCTTTTGTCGTCGCCGTTTTTGTCATTATGGGGCTGGTTTATTACGTCACGTCGGACAACAAGCCTGCCGCCGGCGCAGGCGATCCCGAAAAAGCCGTGGCGCAGCGCATCCAGAAAATTGGCGTGGTTGAAATGCAAGCTGCCCCTGCCGCCGCTCCCGCGGTAGCCGACGCGCCACCTGCAGTGCCCGTCGTCGCAGCCGCGCCCGCCGCCCCAAGCACCCAAGCCGGTGTCGGCGAAGCGCTGTACAAGCAAGCCTGCATGGCCTGCCACGTTGTGTCTGTTGCGGGCTCACCCAAGTTTGGCGACAAGGCAGCCTGGGCGCCGCGCATCAAAACCGGCATCGACGCGATGACCGCCAGCGTAATCAAGGGCAAAGGCGCGATGCCCCCCAAAGGCGGCTCCAGCGCTTCCGATGCCGATATCCGCGCGGCAGTGGGATTTATGGCCAGCGCCGCCAAATAAGAGCATCAAGCCGGGCTTTTCCGGCTCGCTGCCGGGCTGCGCACGTAGGCAAACCGAAGCGGCAGATCCCGCGTGGCGACTTCAACCGGCAGCCACAGGCCCTGCTCAATTGCATCCGACGCGTGCAGCATGTCCTGGGTGTGCACCAGGCCAAAGCCCAGGTCGGTCTCCAGATAGACACGGCCATGTTCGTCGAGAATGCAGCGCTGCACGCGCGCCGGCTGGCCGGTGTGCGCCGTCACTGAAAAATCAGGCGTGCCGACTATGCGCCAGACCAGCGGGGTCGCCTCGAGCTCCACATAAACGCGCTGCGGCCCGTTCTGGAAAAACCACTGGCCCGCCTGGTCGCTTGCGTAGTTGCGGGCGATGAAGTCGATCAGTTTGTCGTGTTTGAGCAGCGAGCCCTTGCCGGCTGACGGGCCGCCGGCAACACCGGCGAAGGGGCCTGCTGCCTGCGCCTGGTCGTCGCGCATGTACCAGTTGCCGCGCGCGTCCAGGCCGAGCCAGCCATAGCAATGTGGCACGTTGGGCCATTTGGCAAGGGCTTGTTTGACGATGTCATCCATGGTGCTTTTCAGTTTACAAATGTGCCGCAAAAAATTCAGCCACAGCTTCAGGCATCGCCCGCACATGCCCAGGGAAAGGCGCGGATGGAAAGCCCACATGCCCGCCTTCTTGGGGCTGCCACAGCGTCACGCTGGCGCTGACCTCGCCGGGCTTTGGCAAGCTCCAGCCTGGCACAAACGGGTCATTGACGGCATTGAGTGCCAGAGCGGGCACGCCTATGCTGTTCATGTATGGTTTGCTTGACGCACGCAACCAGTAGTCTTCGGTGTTTTTAAAGCCGTGAATAGGTGCTGTGACGATGTTGTCGAACTCGTACAAATTGCGTACGGCCAGCACGGCTTCGCGGCTGTACAGACCAGGGTGCTGGTCCAGCTTTTCCAGCGCCTTGGGCACCATGGAGCCGAGAAACATGCGCGTGTAAACCAGCCGGTTAAAGCCGCGGCCAATCGCCCAGCCGCTGGCGGCCAGATCGAGTGGCGAGCAGACCGATGCAACACCTGAGACCAGCGCGTTTGCGTCTGCGCCAAACTCGCCTGCCCAGCGCATCAAGGCGTTGCCGCCAAGCGATATGCCGACAGCCAGAAGTGGGCCGTGATGCTGCGCCTTGAAGCGTCGCAATAGCCAGTCGATTTCTTCAAAGTCACCCGAATGGTAGGCACGCGGTGCGTGGTTCATCTCGCCGGAGCAACCCCGAAAATGCGGCACGGCGCAGGCCCAGCCGCGCTGACGTGCTGCGTCGGCAAGTGCTTCGGCATAGTGGCTGGCCGACGAGCCCTCCAGCCCGTGAAAGACAATTAAAAGGGGAGTGGTATTCGAGGTGTCTGTCGGAAGAGACCGTCCCGCCGACAGGCCGCCCTTAGGCGGGACAGCCCCCTCGGGGGGCAGAGTAGTACACGAAGTGACAAGCGTGGGGGCCATATTCAGCCAATCAACATCTATAAAATCATTGTCTGGCGTGGTCCATCGTTCGCGCCGGAATTCGGGCTGTATGCCATCAAAGCGCCGCGCACGCACTGCTGCCCAGATGGTTTGCAGATTGCCACCGGGCAGCCACCAGGGTGCCGAGTAATTCATGGCGCTCATCAAGGCTCAGTGCAGTACTTGCGGGCTGTCAGTAACTTCCAGCATCTCGCGCGGCGTGCCGGGGCTTGCATGATGGGCCACCATGCGCCAGCCTTGCGCGGTTTTTTGGTACACATTGGTGGCAATGACGTAGACATGTCGCGGGCCTTCTTCGGTGAGCACTGCAATGCGCTCCAGAACGCTGTGTACGCTGGCCCCCATGGAATCCACCACCCGCACTTTTTCAGGATACGCCTGGATAGTGCCGTTGGCAAACATCGCATCAAACGCTGCGCGTATGGTGCCCGCACCGACCAGCCGCGGGCCACCAGGGTGTACACAGACAATGTCGTCCTCATCGGCCCAGCAGGCCATGAGTTTTTCAATGTTGCCGCTTTGCAGGGCCTCGTAAAAGGCCGCTTCGGTATCGTCGGCATTGCCGCTGACAGCCGGAGAAACTTTGGGTTTGCGCATAGGAAATCCGGGAACTGAAAGAAAAGCTAGAGCTGGGGGTTTCGGCTTGATTTTTGATCCACGCCTGTATTAAGCCACGCTACAGCGATGGCGTGCATACCGAGCCCAACGAATTGTCCGACACACCGCTGCTGCAGTAACTAAAAAGTGCAACCCATGATTCACGACCCGCAACACACCATCAAGGCGCTGGCGCTGCGTGCGCCTGCCGCCCTGACCCTGACATTTGTCGACGGCGCAAGCCTGCTGGTTGACTTGACTGGTGTGATCAATAGCCACCCGGCGCTGGCCGCGCTGAACGATGAGGCCGTGTTCGCCCGCGCCCATATCGACGCACTGGGCGGCTATGTGGTGTGGATTGAGGATGAACTGGAGATGGCCGCCGACAACCTGCGCAACCTGGCCACCGAGCAGGCCGGCGGCATTGGCCCCGAACGGGTGCTCAACTGGATGGCCCACCACAGCCTCACCCAAGACCGCGCCGCGCAAGCGATAGGCGTGTCGCGCCGCATGTTGAACTACTACCTATCAGGCGCCAAGCCGATTCCAAAAACGGTGTGGCTGGCCTGCCTTGGCTGGGAGACTGTGCGGGGGAGTTGACAGCGGCTTGACCGGTGCCGGGTCTGCGATTGCCGGGGCTGCGCCTTCATCATCATCATCCGGCCCGTTTTCGCTGCCGGTGTCAATCGCCACGATAGCGGCTTTTTCCTCCGGGGATTGCTCCTCCAGAATGGAAGCGCGCTCCTCCTCGGTCATGGTTGCCAAAATATGCGGGTCAAAGTCTTGTGCCATTTCACACTCCTGCGTGGGTTGTTGAAGCTGGCAATGCTGCCATCCTTGCCACGAAGCTAAGAGTCGCTGGCGGGAATGTCGGAAAAGCTGGGGTTGGTCATGGGGCGGCTGGGGCGCATAAAGATTTAGGGATGTCGCATTCAGCGAATTTCCAAAATTGACCCACTCTGAGAAGCCACGGTCGTAATCCGCTATTTATTCGATAGCGACCGCTGCAGCGCTGCCAGCATGAATCTCTGCGCCGGGCTGCCGGTGATGAGGTCTTGCACCTGCGTCTTGGCGCGTAGGACATCGCCCCCGGTGGCGTGGGTTGCGGCAATCAGTGCGTCAAACGCCTCCTGCACTTCCCCGGCTGTAATTTCATAGCCATGCCCGCGTGAGATCCAGCGCAACGCGGCCAAGGCACATTCCGTAGCGAAGCCAGGTTGGTTGGTGCAAAAGTTTCTGGCCGCGCGCGTCAGAGTGCGCGGATCAGCAGGGCTGCGTTGGATGAGGTCAATCGCCACCAGATACAGCCCGGCGTCCTTGGCGGCGGCAAACCATTTGCCCTCGCTACCCGGCGTGCTGGCCACCAGGTCGTGCAACACGTCCGCAGGCAACTTGTGAGGATACTTTTTGCAGATGGCCCGGAAGGTGGCCATGTTGGTGGTGCTTTCGTTGGCAAGCACGGCATAGCGGCGGTAGGCTTCGTCGGCCATGCCGGATGACAACAGAATCTCTTCACAGGTCTGGGCGATTTGCCACTGCGGGTCGTTGATGACGGCCGGCTCTTCGGCATAGCGCAACGCCTCGGCCCGTCTGCCCATGGTCACCAGTGCTTTCACGCCCCAGCGCCTGTCGTGCCACCATGGGCGCGGCTTCATGGCAATCAGGGCCAGCAGCTCTTCATGGCGCCCGGCTGCAAGCAGTGCCGACAGGCAGGCGGTGGTGCCTTTGAAGTACCCATGGTCGGGAGCTGTTGGACTCCAGACACTTTGAACCGTGGGTAGCAATTCATCGGCCCAGGTGGAGGCCAATTCTGGCCCCGCACACAGCTCGCCCCAGTAGTCGCCCAGAGATTCGATGTAGGGCATTTCGTCTTCGTCCAGCGCCTGCCAGAGTTTGCGCAGCCACTTTTGCCGCACCGCCGGGGTGACCGGGGCGTTAGCGATGACGGGTGCCAGGGTCTGAATCGCCCGGTTGACCCAGGACCCGAGGGCGCCTGACGAGCTGTCCACCCCCATCAGGGCGGGCGACAGCTTGCCCAGCAGCACGATGGCCCCTTCGGCGGCAAGTGCCAGGTCTTTTTTACCCACTTGTCTGATCTCAGCCAGCGCTTCCTTGATGCGCTGAATGGGCGTGTCTGAGCGCCAGCCAAACGCATTGCGCTTGAAGCGTGGCGCAAATTGCCATTTGTGGGGCAGAGTGGAGGTGACAGAAGGTGCTTTGGGCATAGAGCATTTATTATCGGTTTAAGGGAAAAGGCAAGCGATTTGCGGCAGTGGGCCGATTACTACGCTCATTCCTGGTTGGAAATACGCGTCCCGTTCAGGCCCCACCACGTTAGACAAGGCATGAATTGCAAATCGTACCAAAGTTGGTACACTATGACGTGGAGAAAAAAACCAAGTCCAACCCTAAGTGCGCGATTTTTCAGGACGGATGCTGGCGGTGAACCTGTTCGCGACTGGCTGAACGGCTCAAACTGTTGAAAAGGCAAAAATGAAAAATCAGAATATTGGAAGCAATTTCGATGCCTTCCTCAAGGAAGATGGCATGCTCGAAGAGGTTACTGCCGTGGCGGTGAAGCGTGTTATTGCCTGGCAGATAGAGCAGGAAATGGTCGCTCAAAAAATCACAAAGACGGCAATGGCAAAAAAGATGCACACCAGTCGTGCTTCGCTCAATCGCTTGCTGGACGAAAACGATACCAGCTTGACACTGACAACACTGGCTGGAGCTGCCGCAGCACTTGGGCGCCGCATCAAGCTTGAATTAGCGCCAGTCTGAATTCAGCATGTGAAACGGACAATCTCCGCAATACAGGGAAGTCGCGACCTAGTTGAATAACTCTTCTGGGAAGTTAACAACCGCCATGGGCCAACTTTGCGGTCCAACGCCGATCATGGCCAGCCGAATTTCTGACTCCATTTCAGTTTCCGGTTTTTCGATTTTCACAATCGACATGGCACCCTTGACTGCCTGAGCAGCCCGAGCCAAGGTGTTATCACCTGTGAATCGGAACTCGTGCACTGCATTCAGGAAGGTGTGAACGGTTGTCGAGAAGCGCTGTTTTCTGAGCTTGTCGAAGGGCTCAGCCCGAACGGGGTTTGGTGAATTTATAGAAGTGCCCTAAAACCCGGTCTTGCGAGCGGGGCTTGGGGGACATGTGTTGTTCCGCTTATTTTTTCTGGCGGAACTTGCGCAAGGCGGCAATCTGCGCGGCCATCACGGCCAGCTCGGACTGGGCCATCGCAATATCGATATCACTCCTGGCATTTTTCAGCGCTTCCTCCGCAGCTGCCTTGGCGGCGCTGGCTTTGGCTTCGTCGAGGTCCTTGCCGCGGATGGCGGTGTCGCTCAGCACGGTGACGCAGTGCGGCTGGACTTCGAGCAGACCGCCGACCACGAAGACAAACTCTTCGGTGCCGTCGGCTTTTTCAATGCGCACGGCGCCGGGCTTGATGCGGGTAATCAGCGGCGTGTGGCGTGGGTAAATCCCCAGCTCGCCAGCCTCGCCCGGCAAGGTCACGAACCTGGCTTCGCCGGAGAAGATGGACTCTTCCGCGCTGACAACATCGACATGGATGGTGTGTGTGCTGTCCATGGCTTAGACCTTTTTGGCTTTCTCAAAAGCCTCGTCGATTGTTCCTACCATATAGAAGGCTTGTTCTGGCAAATGATCGCACTCGCCGGTCACAATCATCTTGAAGCCGCGTATCGTTTCAGCCAGCGTCACGTATTTGCCCGGCGAGCCGGTGAACACTTCAGCGACAAAGAAAGGCTGCGACAGGAAACGCTGTATCTTGCGGGCTCTAGTCACGGCCAGTTTGTCCTCGGGGGATAGCTCGTCCATGCCCAGAATCGCAATAATGTCGCGCAGTTCCTTGTAGCGCTGCAGCGTGCCTTGTACGGCGCGTGCCGTGTTGTAGTGGTCTTCACCGACCACGGCGGGTGACAACTGGCGGCTGGTCGAGTCCAGCGGATCGACGGCGGGGTAGATACCCAGCGAGGCGATGTCACGCGAGAGCACCACGGTGGAATCCAGGTGGGCAAAGGTGGTGGCCGGCGACGGGTCGGTCAAGTCGTCGGCCGGCACATAGACGGCCTGGATGGAAGTGATCGAGCCGACCTTGGTGGAGGTAATGCGCTCTTGCAGACGGCCCATTTCTTCGGCCAGCGTCGGCTGGTAGCCCACGGCGGATGGCATGCGGCCCAGCAGCGCGGACACTTCGGTGCCGGCCAGCGTGTAGCGGTAAATGTTGTCGACGAAGAACAGCACGTCGCGGCCTTCGTCACGGAAAGACTCGGCAATCGTCAGGCCGGTCAGCGCCACGCGCAGGCGGTTGCCCGGGGGCTCATTCATCTGGCCGTAGACCATGGCGACTTTGGATTCGCCCAGGTTCTCGAGGTTCACGACGCCGGAATCGGACATCTCGTGATAAAAGTCATTGCCCTCGCGGGTACGCTCACCGACACCGGCAAACACCGACAAGCCCGAGTGCGCCTTGGCGATGTTGTTGATGAGTTCCATCATGTTTATGGTCTTGCCCACACCGGCGCCGCCGAACAGACCGACCTTGCCGCCTTTGGCAAACGGGCAGATCAGGTCAATCACCTTGATGCCGGTTTCCAGCAGTTCCTGGGAAGGGCTCAGCTCGTCATAAGCCGGTGCCTTGCGGTGAATCGAGGCGGTCAGTGTCTGGTCAATCGGACCGCGCTCGTCAATCGGTGCGCCCAACACGTCCATGATGCGGCCCAATGTGGCTTTGCCCACGGGAACCGTGATCTGCGCGCCAGTGTTGTAGACGATGTTGCCGCGGCGCATGCCGTCCGAGCTGCCCAGCGCGATGGTGCGCACAATGCCGTCGCCGAGATGTTGCTGGACCTCCAGCGTCAGTGCGGAGCCTTCCATCTTGAGGGCGTCATAAATTTTAGGCATCTGGTCACGCGCAAATTCCACGTCCACCACCGCGCCAATACACTGAACAATCTTGCCCTGAACACGCGTGTTCACTGGTGGATTCTCTTGAGCCATGACTGAGTCCTTTTCCGTTCTTTAAATTCTTGAATCGCTGTTAAATAGGGGGGTTCAGACAGCTGCAGCACCAGCGACGATTTCCGAAAGTTCTTTCGTGATCGCCGCTTGACGCGCTTTGTTGTAAACCAGTTTCAGCTCGTCAATCACACTGCCCGCGTTGTCGGTAGCGGCCTTCATGGCCACCATGCGGGCCGACTGCTCGGACGCCATGTTCTCGGCAACGGCCTGGTAAACCAGCGCTTCGACGTAACGCACCAGCAAATCGTCAATCACGGTTTGTGCATCAGGCTCGTAGATGTAGTCCCAGCCATGCTGGTCGGTGTCGGCCTGCAGTCGGTCAGCGGTCAAGGGCAGCAATTGCTCGACCACCGGCTCCTGGCGCATGGTGTTGATGAACTTGGTGTAGCACAGATACACCGCATTGATCTTGCCTTCGCTGTAGGCATCGAGCAGCACCTTGACCGGGCCGATCAGCTTGTCCAGGTGCGGCTTGTCGCCCAGGTGCGTCACATGCGAGATCACCTTTGCACCAATCCGGTTCAAAAATCCCAGCCCCTTGTTGCCGATGGCCACCGCCTGGATGCCCTGACTGGCCGCCTGCATCTCCTTGAGCTTGACAGTGACTGCGCGCAGCAGGTTGGTGTTCAAGCCACCGCACAGGCCCTTGTCCGTCGTGACAACGATGAAGCCGCCGGCCTTGGCATCGTTGGTCCGCATGAAGGCGTGGGTGTACTCGGGATTGGCCTGGCTCAGATTGGCCGTGATGTTGCGAATCTTGTCGCTGTAGGGTCGGGCGGCGCGCATCCGTTCCTGCGCCTTGCGCATTTTGGATCCGGCCACCATTTCCATGGCTTTGGTGATCTTGCGGGTGTTTTCCACCGACTTGATCTTGCCGCGAATTTCCTTACCTGCTGCCATAACGAATCTCCGTTGCTTTCAGGAGCGGTTAAGCAAACGATTTTTTGAACGCGGCCACAGCCGTGGTCATCTCGGCTTCAGCATCTTTGTCCATCGCCTTGGCGGCTTCGAGCTTGGCCATCAGCGGGGCGTGCTTGTCCTTGAGGTAGCTGTGCAGACCACTTTCGAACGCCAGCACCTTCTTGACTTCCACATCGTCCATGAAGCCCTTGTTCACGGCGAACAGCGAGGCGGCCATGTTGGAGATGGACAAAGGCGAATATTGCGCCTGTTTGAGCAACTCGGTCACCCGGGCACCTCGGTCGAGCTGCTTGCGGGTGGCTTCGTCCAGGTCCGAGGCGAACTGCGCAAACGCGGCCAGCTCACGGTATTGGGCCAGGTCGGTACGGATACCGCCGGAGAGGTTTTTAATCAGCTTGGTCTGGGCAGCACCACCGACGCGCGACACCGAGATACCGGCGTTGATGGCGGGTCGGATACCGGCGTTGAACAGCGAAGTCTCCAGGAAGATCTGGCCATCGGTAATCGAGATCACGTTGGTTGGCACGAAGGCGGACACGTCACCGGCTTGCGTCTCAATGATCGGCAGCGCCGTCAGGGAACCGGTCTTGCCCTTGACCGCGCCTTTGGTGAAGTCTTCGACATACTTCTCGCTCACGCGGGCGGCACGCTCGAGCAGGCGGCTGTGCAGATAGAACACGTCGCCAGGGTAGGCTTCACGGCCTGGCGGGCGGCGCAACAGCAGCGATATCTGACGGTAAGCCACGGCCTGCTTGGACAGGTCGTCATACACAATCAGGGCGTCCTGGCCGCGGTCGCGAAAGTATTCGCCCATGGTGCAGCCGGAGTAGGGGCTGACGTACTGCATGGCCGCCGACTCGGAAGCCGAAGCTGCCACCACGATGGTGTATTCCATGGCGCCGGCCTGCTCCAGCGAGCGCACCACGTTCTTGATCGACGAGGCCTTCTGGCCAATCGCGACATAAACGCAGTAAACGTCCTGGCCTTTTTGGTTGATGATGGTGTCAATCGCGACAGCGGTCTTGCCGGTCTGGCGGTCACCGATGATCAGCTCGCGCTGGCCTCGGCCAATAGGAACCATGGAGTCGATGGACTTCAGGCCGGTCTGCAGCGGCTGGCCGACCGATTTACGGGCGATCACACCGGGCGCGACCTTTTCAATCACATCGGTCAGCTTGGCGTTGATCGGGCCTTTGCCGTCAATCGGCTGACCCAGGGCGTTGACCACGCGGCCCAGCAGTTCAGGGCCGATCGGGACTTCCAGAATGCGGCCCGTGCACTTGACGGTGTCGCCCTCGGCGATGTGTTCGTAATCACCCAGAATCACCGAGCCGACCGAGTCGCGCTCGAGGTTCAGTGCCAGACCAAAGGTCGGCGTGCCATCTGCCGTGGCAGGAAATTCAAGCATCTCGCCCTGCATCACATCGGACAGGCCGTGGATGCGAACGATACCGTCGGCCACTGAGATAACGGTACCCTGGTTACGGATGTCGCTGCTTGCGCTCAAGCCTTCGATACGGCTCTTGATCAGTTCAGAAATTTCTGCGGGATTGAGTTGCATGACTCTTTCCTTCTTTCTTCGGTTTATTGGCTAAATAGTCGGCGTTGTGCAGGGCACAACATCACGAAACCAGCGCTACTTTCATTTGCTCTAAACGGGCTTTGACCGAGGTGTCCAGCACCTCGTCGCCGACCACGACACGTACGCCACCAATCAGCTCGCTCTGTAGCTCGACCTTGAGGTTGAGCTTGCGGCCAAAACGCTTTTCCAGTGTTGCAGCCAGGTCTGCCAGTGCCGCGCCATCGAGCGCAAAGGCGCTGTAGACGGTGGCATCAGACGATCCGGCCTGCGCGTTTTTCAACACCCGGAACTGGCTGGCAATCTCGGGCAGGACGCTGATGCGTCCGTTGTCAATCACTGCACGCAGGAAGTTTTTGGCGGGTTCTGGCAAATTTTTTGCCACGCCAGCAATCACTTCAAACGTCTGCGCAGATGTCACGCCGGGGTTGCCCGCGTAATGCTGCAACTGGACGTTGGCGGCAATCGCTGCCAGTTCGTCCAGCCACACCGCCGTGCCGCCTAAGTCTTTACCGGCGGTCTTGAAAAGCGCTGCAGCGTAAGGGCGCGCAATGGTGGCTAGTTCGGCCATGGTTTGCGCTTTCTTAAAGTTCTGTCTTCAAGCGGCCCAGCAAGTCGGCATGCACGCTGGCATTGACTTCCTTGCGCAGGATTTGTTCAGCCCCCTTGACAACCAGTGCGGCGACCTGCTCGCGCAGCGTCTCACGGGCCTTGACGGTCTGCTGCTCGGCTTCAACCTTTGCGGCGGCAATGATCTTGCTGCCCTCTTCGGTTGCTTTAGCCTTGGCCTCTTCAATCATGACTTGTCCACGGCGCTCGGCCTCGGCCAGACGCACGGCCGACTCATTGCGCGACTTGGCCAGCTCTTCTTCAACGCGCTTGTTGGCAACCGAGAGTTCAGACTTGGCCTTGTCGGCGGCAGCGAGGCCGTCGGCGATTTTCTGAGCCCGCTCGTCTAGCGCTTTTGTGATCGGGGGCCACACGAACTTCATCGTGAACCACACCAAGATCGCAAAAACGACAGCCTGCAGGAACAGGGTTGCGTTAATGTTCACGGCTTATTCCTTATCCAACGTGACAGGGGGCCGGGGAATCACTTCAGGACGAAGGGATTGGCGAAGGCGAACATCAGGGCAATGGCAACACCGATCAGGAAGGCGGCGTCAATCAGGCCCGCCAAAATGAACATCTTGGTTTGCAGCTCGTTCATGAGCTCTGGCTGACGGGCCGAAGCTTCGAGGAACTTGCCGCCCATCAGGGCGATACCGATAGAGGCACCGATAGCGCCGAGACCGACGATCAGACCACAAGCCAATGCAACGAAACCGAGAGTGTTTTCCATGATTAATCCTTAAAAAATAAGAGGCGAAGAAAAAAAGAAACTTAGTGTGAATCGTGGGCCTGTCCCACGTAAATCAACGTCAACATCATGAAGATGAAGGCTTGCAGGGTGACGATCAGAATGTGGAAGATGCTCCACGCGGTTCCGCCGACAACATGCCCGAATCCCAGCCAGAAACCACCCGAAAGAGGGTTGAACTGCCAGGCCCATACGCCGCCCATCAGGGCGATCAGCATGAAAATCAACTCACCGGCAAACATGTTGCCGAACAACCGCATGCCGTGCGAAACGGTTTTCGCGGCAAACTCGATCATCTGCATCAGGAAGTTGACCGGATACAGAACCCACTTGTCACCGAAGGGCGCGGCCACGAGTTCGTGCACCCAGCCGCCCAGACCTTTGATCTTGATGTTGTAGACGAGGCAGATCATCAGCACGCTGCAGGACAGGCCCAGCGTCGTCGACAGGTCGGCCGTCGGCACGACGCGCATGTAGTCCTTGAAGCCCAGCGCTGACCCGACACCGACACCGCTACCCCACAAATGAGGAATCACATCGACGGGCAGCAGGTCCATGGCGTTCATCAGGAAAATCCAGACAAACACGGTGAGCGCCAGCGGCGACACCAGCTTGCGGCTCTTGGCGTTGCGGATCACGCCCCTGGCCTGGGTTTCCACCATTTCGGAGAGGATTTCGACCGCAGCCTGAAAGCGCCCCGGCACGCCGGACGTCGCCTTGCGGGCAGCGCGCCACAGAAAAAAGCAGGCGATCACACCCAGCAGGATCGAGAAGAATAGGGAGTCGAGGTTAAACACGCTGAAGTCGACAATGTCGGTCTGCTTGACGCTCTGGAAAGAAAAGTCTTTCTGCAGATGCTGCAGGTGGTGCTGGATGTACTCTCCAGCCGTCGGGGCATGTGTTCCAGCGTTTTCAGCAGCAGCCATAGGTCACCAGTTCGTCAATTCTTTAATATTTCTTGGGCGACTTTTGGGCTGCCAGATGAAGCCACATGGCCAGCCAGTACACCTTCATCGTCACCACAAACCCGGCCAACAAGGCCAGCCAGCTCAATTCCGCAATCAGCCTTGGCGCAGCGACCAACATCGCCACCGTCAAGGCAATCTTGACCAATTCCCAGACAAAAAATCCAGCCAGTGCCGCACTTCCGTGAGCCACCGCCTTTTGGCGCGACAACCCCCGGGCAAACAGCGCCGCCGGAATCACCACCGCCAGGGCGCCGTAGCCGGCCGACCAGGCCATCCGGGACTGACCCGTCAGCAGCCAGGCCACTGCAGCCACCGAAATACCAACCACCGATTGCCCCGCCAACACCCGCCAGGGAGAGACGGAACGATTCGAATCACGAATCTTTTGAGCTTCTTCACGCGTCAGGGGCTTGAACCCCTCATCCTGCGCCTCATCTAGCTCTACTTCTCTCGCTTCAATCTCTGGCGCAGCATTCTGAGCTTCCGGATTGGCTGCCGAATTTGCTATTTTGAATGTCACAAATTACAGGAAAGTTACGAAGTGATTATTAGCAAAGCCTTTGATTGTACGTAGAAACCCGACCACCCCTTTCAAAACCCCCGCTTTAACTCAGTCAAAGACTTTAGGGCGCTGCTAGAAATTCAGATTTTCGGGATCAAGTGCAAGGCGCGTGTCGCATCGCAATGAAATTGGCGTCTGACCCCAATAACCCTCAATCGTGCTGCTTGCGTATGATCACCACATGACTCCACACCAGAAAGACACACCATGATCACACTGATGAAATTCCTGCACATTGCCGCCGCCATTGCCTGGCTGGGCGGCGTGAGCTTCATGCTCTTTGCACTACGGCCCGCAGCAGCCACGCTGGCCCCGCCCCAGCGCCTACCGCTGATTGCGGGGGTTTTGCAGCGATTTTTTGTGGTCGTGTGGGCATCCATAGTCGTATTGCTGGTCACCGGGCTTGCAATGCTGCTGGCCGTTGGCATGAAGAACGCTCCCACTGGCTGGCACCTGATGTACGGCATTGGCCTCGTGATGTTTGCACTGTTTGGTCATCTTTATTTCGGGCCGTTTCGCAGGCTCAAGCTGGCGGTGGCCGCCGCCGACTGGCCCGAAGGCGGCAAGCGCGTGGGGCAGATAGCGACACTGGCTACTGCCAACCTCGTCCTCGGTGCGCTAGCCATTGCCGCCGTGATTTTTCTTGTTTAATAAGCAGCTACCCACACCAGCGACCCCATGAGCCAGCTCAAACAACAACCCGACCGTCCCGCCAAAAAACAGCCCGAAGCCCGCTGGACCGATCGCTTCACGAACGGGATCAGCCGTGAAACACTGGCAGCCCACCCCTGGCTCAAGCCCCTGGCGCATCACTTGCAGGAGCCGGGGCTCTGGCATGTGCAGCATGAGGCCGTCGCTCGCGGGGTGGCGATCGGCATGTTCTGGGCGTTTACGCTGCCTGTTGCCCAGATCCTGGTGGCAGCCGCCCATTGCGTCTGGTGGCGCGGCAACATCCCGACGGCTGCAGGCGTGACGTTGATCACCAACCCGTTCACCATCGCCTTCTGGCTCTGGCTCGCGCACATGGTAGGCAGCTTGTTTCTGGGCTGGGTGGGCGTAGCGCCCCACGAAATGAAGGCCGGCAGTGTCGCGGCCGGGGCCGGATTCGATCTGCTGGCATTGCTCGAGCAATATGGCTGGCCGACGGTGCTCGGCATGGGCATTTTTGCTGTTGGCGGCGCAGCCAGCGGTTATCTCGTGGTCAAACTGATCTGGCGCGCACGCGTCTGGTTCAAGCGGCGCATTCAGCGCCACGGCAGATAAGGCTCTAGTAGTCCGTTTCGCCAAAATGCTTACATGAAATCGCGTCTTTTTGTGCCATACGTCGTTGCCCAGTCTTGCCAGACTCCCGGTCTGGATGCGCCCGTGCGCCTAGTCTGGCGCAAAAATCCATCAATTTCATTTTGTAATCCTTTTGGCGAAACGGACTACTAGGCTGCGCGCGACCCTTTCTTTCCACTGAATAACTTTCGGGCACCTTTCCTGATGAGCACATTCAACACGACCTCCAGCGCACAGCTGCCCGCCACGCCCTGCTACCTGAACGGCGAATTTATCGCGCTCAAGGACGCCAAAATCAGCGTGATGGACCGCGGCTTCATCTTCGGCGACGGCGTTTATGAAGTCGTCCCTAGCTATGGCGGGCGACCGTTTCGCTTTGCACAGCACATGGCCCGGCTGGATCGCAACCTGGCCGAGCTACGCATTGCCAACCCGCTGTCCCACGACCAGTGGCGCGCGGTCACATTGAAACTGCTCGCCGACTACGCGCTGCAAATGCACACCTCCCCGGAAAAAATGGACCAGCTGGTGTACATCCAGATCACCCGTGGCGTAGCCATGCGCGACCACGCCATGTTGCCCGGCCTTGCGCCCACCGTGTTTGTGATGTGCAACCCCATGAAGCTGCCCAGCGCGCAGCAACGCGAAGGCGGCGTAGCCTGCGTGACAGCCGATGACTTTCGCTGGGAAAAAGCCCACATTAAAAGCACCAGCCTGCTGGGGGCCGTGTTCTCGCGCCAGATCAGCGTGGACGCAGGCGCGCTGGAGACCGTCATGTTCAGGGGCGATTATTTAAGCGAAGCCGCCGCCAGCAATGTCTGGGTTATTCAAGGCGGCAAAGTGCTGGGTGTGCCCAAAGACAAGCTGGTGTTAGAAGGCCTTCGCTACGCCTTAATTGAAGAAATATGCAGCGCCGCCAACATCCCCTTCGAGCTGCGCCGCATCACCCGTGCCGAAGTGCTGGCCGCTGACGAACTACTGCTGTCGTCAGCGACCAAAGAGGTGCTGCCCATAACGCTGCTAGACGGCAAGGCGATAGGCAACGGCAAGCCAGGGCCAGTCTACAAAAAACTGTACGAGGCGTATCAGGCCATCAAGCAAGCACAATAAAGGCATGACAACCACCCCAGCCAAGACCCCAGAAACACCGCATCAGGAATCGCTGATCGAGTACCCATCACAGTTCCCCATCAAAGTCATGGGCCTGAAAGTAGACGGCATGCTAGCCGCCATCACCCACATCGCGCACCAGTTCGATCCGGCCTTCGATGCCTCCACCATAGAGCTGCGCGAAAGCAAGGGCGGCAAATATTTAGGCGTTACCGTCACCGTCACCGCCACTTCTAGGGAGCAGCTTGACGAGCTTTACCGCACATTGAGTACGCATCCGATGGTCAAGGTGGTGCTGTAACCCATAATCCAGAAGTTTGGCCCACCACCCATGCCCACCCTAGACTGGCTCAACCGCGCCAACGCCTTCACCCTGGCTGCCAAAGTGCCGTACCGTTTGTTGGAGGAGGTGTCGGTTCACGCCGTCGCCCTCGCTTTAACCCACTCAACACCCGCTCAGGCGGAACTGGTCGAAGCCCTTGCGGAAGAACCAAAAAACTCGGCCCTACAGCCCACCCACGGCAATTTGTTGATTCAGGGCGACAACCTCGAAGCCATCAAAGCCTTGCTGCCGTTTTACCGGGGCCAAGTCAAATGCATCTTCATTGACCCGCCCTACAACACCAAAAGCGCGTTTGAGCATTACGACGACAACCTTGAGCACGCCCAGTGGTTAAGCATGATGCTGCCGCGCCTGCAACTGCTGCGCGAGCTGCTGCGTGAGGACGGCAGCATTTGGGTGACGATTGACGACAACGAAGGGCATTACCTCAAGGTGTTGATGGATGAGGTGTTTGGGCGTGGGAATTTTGTGGCGAATGTGGTTTGGGAGAAGTCAGATAGTCCCAAAATGGATTCGCAGCTTTTCTCCAGTCGGCATGACCATCTATTGGCTTATGCCAAGAAAATAAGCAAATTTGAACTTAAGAGAATCAAAGAGCAGGTACAAGAGCACTACAACCGTACAGACGAGCAAGGCCGCCGTTACTACACAAAACCGTTACGAGCCATGGGCAGTGGAGAGGATACGCGCGAAGCGCGACCAAGCCTCTATTTCGCTTTGACTGCGCCAGATGGCACACCTGTTTTTCCCGTCAAACCCGATGGTGTTGATGGCCGCTGGAGATGGAGTCAAGAAAAGATTTCACTGGAAGCAAGTCGCATTGATTGGGTCAAAGCGAAAGCCGGATGGGCACCTTACTATCGAATCTATGCAGATACGAGTGAAGGTCGTCCTGCGGAAACCATCTGGGCACACAGTGAAGTTGGTAGTAACCGGACTTCCAAGGCGGAAATCAAGGCATTGCTCAACGATGACACCGTTTTTACAACTCCAAAGCCAGAGGCCCTCATTCAGCGCATCCTCCACATCGCCACCAACCCCAACGACCTCATCCTCGACTCCTTCCTCGGCTCAGGCACTACCGCCGCCGTTGCCCACAAAATGGGCCGCCGCTGGATCGGCATCGAGATGGGCGAACACGCCGCCACGCACTGCCTGCCGCGCCTGGTCAAAGTCATCAACGGCGAGCAAGGCGGCATCAGCAAAGCCGTGGGCTGGCAAGGCGGTGGCAGCTTTCGCTTCATGAAGCTGGGCGCGCCGGTGTTTGACGAAAGCGGCCGGATTCACCCCGCCGTGCGCTTTGCCACACTGGCGGCCTTTGTCTGGCAGCAAGAAACCGGCACAGCGTTTGACCCGACAGGCGCAAAGCCAGGTACACCTTACCTCGGCACGAACTATGTTTTTAATAGCTGGTCACGCTCGGAATCATTGGGCTTGAGCCAGATTGACGCATCAAAAACGGCACCACCAACAGGCACCTCCTACTACCTGCTGTTCAACGGCATCCTCGGCGACAAACGCCCCGCCAGCGGCAACGTGCTGACCCGCGAAGTACTGGCCGCGCTGCTGGCCCTGCACGCCCAAGTAGCAAAAGAAGCCCCAGCCAACACGCCCATCGTGGTCTACGGTGAATCAGTCAGGGTAGGCCCAGCACGGCTGGCAGCCAGCGGCGTGACGTTCAAGCAAATTCCGTATGACGTGCGGGCGCGGTGAAATGGCGAACAACATGACAGCAAAAGAACTTCAGGCGTGGCTGCTACAGCAATTTCCGCTGGAAAACGAACGCCACGAGTGGAAGGAATGGCACAGCCTGAAATCAAATATCTCAGGCCGTAAAGGCGAAGATTTGGTGTCGTATGTGTCTGCTCTGGCCAATATGGATGGTGGCTGCGTGGTGATTGGCGCGCGAGACAAAACGCTAGCCGTAATGGGCATTCAAGACTTTGCGGACTACACGCTTGAAAATGTTGTTCATCGGATTCTGGGCAAGACGCCCGGTCTGCCGTCGATGGGGCTGCGTATCGAGGAACTGCAAGCCAGCGACACCGGCGCCATCGTCTGGCTGGTGCATGTGCCGCGCCATGCGCCGAGGCAGCCGGTGCTGGCGCATGACAAGGCATGGCAGCGCGATGGTGACAGCCTGACCGATCTCCGTGAAGATCGGCTCAAAGCCATTCTGACCGAAGTGATTGCAGGACAAGACTGGAGTGCCAAGGTGGCATCACGCGCTTCGCTGGCCGATTTGGACCCTGCGGCCATCGCGAAGGCCCGCGAAAAGTTTGCAGCAAAACACCAGCAGGAGCGTTGGGCATCTGACATTGCGGGTTGGAGTACAGCCGAATTCCTGGATCGCGCCAAGATGACCTTGCATGGCGAGATCACTCACACGGCCTTGCTGTTGCTGGGGTTGCCTGAAAGCGTGGCGCTGATCACCCCAAGCGTGGCAGAGATCACCTGGAAAGTGCCTTCTGAACGCATTGCCAAACATTTCGGACCACCGTTTCTACTGACCACGACAGAGGTCGGGCAGCACATCCGTAACCCCAATATCAAGTTGTTCCCAAACACGGAGTTGCTGGCGATTGAGTTGCCGCGCTACGACAACCAGGTCGTCCTGGAAGGCCTGCACAACTGTCTGGCGCATCAGGACTATGAGCAGGCCGCCGTTATCGTGGTGCTAGAGACGCCGGGCCGACTGCAACTAACCAACCGGGGCGGCTTTGTCGATGGCAAGCCGGAAGACTATTTGACCGGCAACCGCACGCCCAGCGTGTACCGCAACCCTTGGCTGGCTCTGGCCATGAACAATATCGGCATGATTGATAAGGCCGGCTACGGCATTCGCGACATGGTGGCCAGCCAGCGCAAGCGTTATCTGCCGTTGCCCGACTACGAGGGCTCCACGCCGACTGAGACGGTGTTCAACATCTACGGTCAGGCGATTGACGAGAACTACAGCAAGCTCTTGATGGAGCGCGCGGACTTGCCGCTGGAGCAGGTGATCTGGCTGGACCGGGTGCAAAAGAAGCACCGCATTGGCGATGATCAGGCCAACGTTTTGCGCCGAGCGAAGCTGATTGAAGGGCGCAAACCAAACTACTGTGTAACCGCCCAGGTCGCAGATGCCACAGATACCCGCGTCGAGTACACCCGCAACAAAGGACTGAACGACCACTATTACAAGACGCTCGTACTGCAACACATCCAGCAATTCAAATCGGCTTCGGTGTTGGAGATAAGAAAACTGCTGCTTGACAAGCTACCGGGGTCGTTAACTGCGGAACAAAAATTGGTCAAGGTCAAGAACTTGCTGGCCGCACTCCGGGTGACGGGTCTGGATGGCATCAGGATCGCGGTGACGGGCTCTGGAAAACGCGCCCGATGGAGCCTTTGCAAGGACCAAATGATTGGATAGTTGGTGCAAAATTTTTTCTGATTATCCGAAAAAATATCCAATTAAAAAAATTTTCTTTATATAAATCAATAACTTGCATTCGATAGCTTGTTGAAAATTATCCAATTCAATTCAATTCAATCCAATCTTGTACTCATGCCAGCCCTAACCCTAAAAACCTACCAACAAAGCGCCCTCACCGCGCTCAAGCTGTTTTTGCAGCAAGCGGCCACTATGGGCTTGGAGGCGGCTTGGGCTCATGCGATGCAGCGCAATGGCTCGCTTGCCACTAGCCACCCGCCTTACCGCAGCGATGAGCTGGGCGATGTGCCCACGCTGTGCCTGCGCATACCCACGGGTGGTGGCAAAACGCTGATGGCTTCGCACGCGATTGCGACCATTGCGCAAGCCTGCGCGCCGGGGCGCGACTTTCCCGTGGCTTTGTGGCTGGTACCCAGCGATACGATTCGCAGCCAAACACTGGGCGCGCTGCAAACACCCGGCCACCCCTACCGCGCTGCGCTGGAGGTGGCTTATGGCAACTTGCTGGTGGTGTGCGAGCTGGATGCCCTGCACACCATACCGCCGCAAGACTTTGGCCGTAAAACGGTGCTGGTGGTGGCCACCATCCAGAGCTTTCGCGTGGCCAACAAGGCGGGGCGGCGCGTGTACGCGATGAGCGAGGCCTGGGAGACGCACTTTAAAAGCCTGAACCTCACGCCCCAGCAAGCAGCGCAACGCGGTTTGAGCTGTGTAGAAGAAGCCGACCTTGCCGATCAGAGCCAGAGCTTTTTAACCCGTGCAGACCTGGGCCGCGTCAAAACATCGCTGGCCAACTGGCTGGCCTGGCAGCAGCCGATTGTGATTGTGGACGAGGCACACAACGCCAAAACGCCGCTGTCACTGAGCATGTTGAAAGGCATTAGGCCGACTTGCGTGCTCGACCTGACGGCCACGCCCGTACCCAAAATGACCAACGTGCTGTACAGCGTGTCGGCACGCGAACTAGAAGCCGAGGACATGATTAAGTTGCCCATCATGCTGGCCGAGCATGAGGCTGGCTGGCAAGGCGCTGTACGCGATGCCCTGCTGCGCCGCACGCACCTTGAGGCCGAGGCCGCGCATGAGCCGGAATACGTGCGGCCCATCATGCTCTTCCAGGCACAAGACAAAGGCGGTGAAGCGACGGTCGAGGTTCTTAAAAAACACCTGCTTGACGCGCACCACATTGCTGCGGTTGAAATTGCCGTAGCCACAGGCAACCAGCGCGAACTCGACGGCGTAAACCTGTTCGACCCCACCTGCCCGGTGCGCTATGTGATTACCGTCGATGCGCTGAAAGAAGGCTGGGACTGCTCGTTTGCCTACGTGCTGTGTACGCTGCAAAACCTGCGCAGCAACCAGGCGGTTGAACAACTTTTGGGCCGCGTGCTGCGTATGCCTTACGCTAAAAAGCGCAAGAGCCCGGCGCTTAACAAAGCCTATGCGCATGTGATTGCCAAGAGCTTTTCAGAAGCCGCCAATTCGCTGGTCGAGAGCTTAACGCGCGGCATGGGCTTTGACGCACTGAGCGCGGCCAGCGTGCTGCTGCCCGATGAAGATGACTTGTTTGGCCCAGCCGGAACATTGACTGCCCGTGCAACGCCAAAGGTTTTGACGCTAGAGCTTGAACTCGCCACCAGCGACGTAGCTGGAGTTACCCAAGCCCTGCAAGCGCAGCCTGACGTGCAGGTGCTGCCCGGCGCGCTAGAGGGCGATGCGGTGCGCCTGCGCATCGTTGGGCCAGTAACGGAAGCTGCCCGTGACGCTATATTTTCAATAGCTGGTAACGCACGTAAACAGGCGCTTACAGAGCAGTTTGATCAGCATGACGCGCGCATCAGGGCGCTTAGCTCACCGGCAGAGCGCGGCGTGCCGTTTGCCGCCATACCGCAGTTGTGCATTAGTCTGCAAGGCGAGCTGGAACTGATTGAACGCGAAACGCTGGGCGAGTTAATCGAGTTTGATTTACTAAAAGCAGACCCGCGCCCTGAGCTGCCGGGCTTTAATTTGGTACAGCAAAGCGACTTGTTTGAGATTTATCTTGAAGGCGAGCGGGTGCGCCTCAAGCAGGGCGATGCGGCGCAACTCTCGCTCGACAGCGTGCCCACCGATGCCACCGAGCTTGACCTGGTACGTGCCTTAGAAGGCCAGGTGCGCACCGCAGGCCTCACACAAACCGAGACGCAAGCCTATGTTCAAAAAATGGTGTCGCACCTGCTGCATGAGCGCGGCTTTACGTTGACGGGTTTGATTCGCTCACGCTTTCAGCTCGGGCAAATGATGACCAAGCGCATTGACAGTGTGGTGGCCACAGCGCGCAACCAAGGCTTTCAAAACCTGTTGTTTGGAAAAACCGATGCAACGCTGGCACACGGGCCAGCATGGACTTTTCAGTTCACCCAAGGCCGCTACCCGGTGCGTGAGGCTTATGACGGACGCTGGCAATTTAAAAAGCATTACTTTGCGGAAATCGCCAAGCTCAAAGCCAAAGGTGAAGAGTTTGAATGCGCGGTAGCACTCGATGCCGAGCCAGCGGTGAAGCACTGGGTGCGCAACCTGGAGCGCCTGCCCGAGTTTGCCTTTTGGCTACCCACCGCCACCGATTATTTTTACCCGGACTTTGTGGCCGAATTGAACGACGGCAAGTTACTGGTGGTGGAGTACAAAGGCGACGGCTACGCCACCAACGATGACTCCCGCGAGAAACGCCTGGTCGGTGAACGCTGGGCGCAAACCACTGGGCAACGCTTTGTGATGGTTGAAAAAACACTCAGTGGCATGGACATGGCGGGGCAGATACGCGCTGCCACTTCTCGCCAGGTTTGAAGGTTTGATATTGATACCTCCAATCGCCATCGAAATTCAACACCTCAGACGCGTGGACTACCTGCCCACCTATGCGGCGATGCAGTCATTCACCACGGCGCGCACTTCCGAAACGCCTGATGAGCTATGGATTTGTGAGCATCCATCGGTCTATACCCAGGGCCTGGCGGGCAAGGCAAGCCATGTTTTAAACCCCGGCAACATCCCCGTGGTGCAAACCGACCGGGGCGGGCAGGTGACGTACCACGGGCCGGGGCAGGTGGTGGCGTACCCGCTGATTGACTTGCGGCGTGCTGGCTACTTCGTTAAGGAATATGTTTACCGCATTGAAGAGGCGGTACTTAAAACCCTGGCGCACTTTGGCGTGACGGGGCATCGCGTAGCTGGCGCGCCAGGGATTTATGTGCGCATGGACGAGCCGTTTTCCCATGCTGCAATTCCCGTTCGGGCTGAGCCTGTCGAAGCCTACACCAATCCCTTCGACAAGCTCAGGGCGAACGGCGTAGAGCTCGGCAAAATCGCGGCACTCGGCATCAAGGTCAGCCGGCATTGCACTTACCACGGCGTGGCGCTGAATGTGGCGATGGACCTGGAACCCTTCTCGCGCATCAACCCCTGCGGTTATGCCGGGCTGGCCAGCACAGACCTTTCTACAATCGGTGTCTCGGTAAGCTGGCAAGACGCTGCGGACGTGCTGGGCCAAAAGCTCGTCACCTATCTGGCACCCTGATTCCATTTCCAGATCGATAGGAGATTAGGCGCGAAGCCGCAGACAGTGCTGTAGCACGGCAAGGCGAAGTAACAACATATCGTATTGATCTGGAAATGGAATGACCACGTCCCTTCAAAGAAACACACCATGAGCACCCAAGAAGCTGTCAATCCTGTTGTTCGCGATATCCAGAGCCGGGAAGCCTACAACCCGCTGGCCAAGCAGAAGGCAGCGGCCAAGCTGTCGCGCATCCCGGTCAAGGTGGTGCAGAGCGAGGTGCTTAAAAAGCCCGACTGGATTCGTGTCAAGGCCGGCAGCCCCAGCACCCGCTTTTACGAGATCAAACAAATCCTGCGCGAGAACAAGCTCAACACCGTATGTGAAGAGGCCAGCTGCCCCAACATCGGCGAGTGCTTTGGCAAGGGCACGGCGACTTTCATGATCATGGGCGACAAATGCACCCGCCGCTGCCCGTTTTGCGATGTCGGCCACGGTCGGCCTGACCCGCTGGATGCTGATGAGCCATTCAATCTGGCTAAAACGATTACGGCGTTAAAGCTCAAATACGTGGTGATTACCAGCGTCGATCGTGACGATTTGCGCGATGGCGGCAGCGGGCATTTTGTCGAGTGCATCCAGAAAATCCGCGAGCTCTCGCCCGCCACCACAATTGAAATTCTGGTGCCTGACTTCAGGGGTCGCGACGACCGCGCACTCGAAATTTTAAAAGCTGCACCGCCCGATGTGATGAACCACAACCTGGAAACCACGGCCCGCCTGTACAAAGAGGCACGCCCCGGCAGCGACTACCAGTTCAGCCTGAACCTTCTCAAAAAGTTCAAGGCCCTGCACCCCGACGTGCCGACCAAGAGCGGCATCATGGTCGGCCTGGGTGAAACCGACGAAGAGATTTTGCAGGTCATGCGTGACATGCGCGCGCACAACATCGACATGCTGACGATAGGCCAGTACCTTGCGCCTTCAATGTCGCACCTGCCCGTGCGCCGCTACGTACACCCCGACACCTTCAAAATGTATGCGCTTGAAGCCTACAAAATGGGCTTTGTCCACGCGGCGGTGGGCGCGATGGTGCGCAGCTCATATCACGCAGATGAGCAGGCCCACGCTGCAGGCGTGATAAGCTATTAATTAGATAGCAAGCAAGAGCTAAGCAAGAACTTCAAAGCAACGTCGTCGGCTCTTCGCTGTTCAGCACTTCCTGCGCCCAGACCTTGAGTTTGCCGGCATCCGAGCGCAGCACCTGTTGCTTGACCGCCAGGATTTGCGAAGGGTGCATTGAAAAGCTGCGCAGCCCCAACCCGAGCAGCAGGCGGGTCATGCTGACATCACCGGCCATCTCGCCGCAGACGCTGACACCTTTGCCCTGGGCATCGCATTCGGCAATCGTGTCGGCTATCAAGCGCAGCACGGCGGGGTGGCAGGGGTCGTAGAGGTGCGCAACCGCCTCATCGGCACGGTCAATCGCCAGCGTGTACTGAATCAGGTCGTTGGTGCCTATCGACAGAAAGTCGAAGTGCTTCAAAAACAGCTTGAGGGTCAGTGCCGCTGCCGGGATTTCAATCATCGCGCCCAGGCGCACCGGGCCGTAGGGAGTGCCGCTGTGATCCATCTGCGCGCGTGCGTGGTCGATAAGGGCCAGCGTCTGGCGAATCTCGCTGGCGTGGGCCAGCATGGGCACCAGCAGGTTGACCTGGCCGTGCTGCGCGGCCCGCAGTATGGCACGCAGCTGGGTTAAAAACATAGGCGGGTCGGTCAGGCTCCAGCGGATGGCGCGCAGGCCGAGGGCAGGATTGAGCTGGCTCTCCTGCGCCCTGCCGACAGGTTTGTCGAGCAGCTTGTCTGCGCCAATGTCAACGGTACGAATCGTGACCGGCAAGCCCTGCATACCTTCAACGGCCTTGCGGTACGCGGCGTACTGCTCTTCTTCATCCGGCAGCTTGGAAAGGCCCTGCGATGCACGGCCCATGAACAAAAATTCACTGCGGAAAAGGCCCACGCCGACGGCTCCGACCTTGATGGCGCCAGCGGTGTCGTCAGGCATTTCGATGTTGGCCAACAGCTCAACGCGCTGGCCGTCAATCGTCAGCGCGGGCGTGTGCTTGAGGCGATTGAGCCGTTCGCGCTCCAGCTCACCCTGGCGCTGCTTGAAGCCATATTCAGCCAGGATGATGGGCGACGGGTCCACAATCAGCACGCCCATGTCAGCGTCAATAATCACCCAGTCATCCTGTTTGATGAGCTGGCTGGCACTGCGCGCACCGACCACGGCAGGGATCTCCATGCTGCGGGCGACAATCGCGGAGTGCGATGTTTTGCCACCCACATCAGTGGCAAAACCGGCAAACAGGCTTTGCTTGAACTGCAGCATGTCGGCGGGGGAAATGTCATGCGCGATCAGCACCAGCGGCACATCTTCCGTGTCGTCCAACAGCAGACCTTGAGGTGAATTTTTGCGGCCAGCCCCGGCCTGGCGTTGCTGTTGCAAGGGCGGCCGCGTCGGCGAGGGTGCGCTTTTCATGCGGCGCAGGATGCGCTCGATCACCTGCTCCAGGTCGGCCTTGCGTTCGCGCAGGTATTCGTCTTCCATCTCGTCGAACTGGCGCGCAAAGATTTCGTACTGCGTGGTCAACGCCCATTCGGCGTTGTAATGGCGCTCGGTGATCCAGTGCTTAACACCGCTGATCAGCGTCTCGTCTTGCAGCAGCATCAAATGCACATCCAGCAGGGCCGACAGTTCGTGCGGCGCGTCCTTGGGCAGGTCTTGCTGCACACGGGTGATTTCTTCAGCTACCGCATTGCGGGCCACGCGCACGCGGGTGATTTCTTCATCGGTTCTGGAGTCGTCAATAAAGTAATGCGCGACATCAGCGCGGCTCGATGCCACCAGCACGGCACGGCCAATCGCGATACCTCGCGAAACGGCTAGACCGTGGACCGAGAAAGTCATGTCGTGCGCCGCGCAGGGCCGCCCCAAGCAAGCACAGCCCCCTCGGGGGGCAGAGAGCTACGCGAAGCGAGCGAACGTGGGGGCCAGCAATTTCCCGCCGGGCCGCCCCAAGGGAAATTAGCCCCCTCGGGGGGCAGAGAGCTACGCGAAGCGAGCGAACGTGGGGGCCAGCAATTTCCCGCCGGGCCGCCCCAAGGGAAATTAGCCCCCTCGGGGGGCAGAGAGCTACGCGAAGCGAGCGAACGTGGGGGCAATCTCACTCACCCTCTCCGAACTTATTGGCAATTAGAGCTAGCAGCGCATCCATCGCCTCCTGCTCCTGCACGCCGTTGGTTTCGATTTGCAGCGTACTGTCCATACCGGCGGCCAGCATCATCACGCCCATGATGCTTTTGGCGTTGACGCGGCGCTCGCCTTTGCTCATCCACACCTCGCACGGAAAGCTGCCGGCGAGTTTGGTGAGTTTGGCGGAAGCTCTGGCGTGCAGGCCGAGCTTATTGCTGATGTTCGTGCTGGTCTGGATCATGTTTCCGTTTTGCCTGATTTTGCGGTGCGGTGATGGCCACCTGCATGATGCCATCCATTCCGCCCGTCACTGCGCGGGCCACCAGCGCGTCGAACGGCTCGTGGAGGTAAGACACGGTGCGCAGCAGCATGGGCAGGTTGACGCCGGTGATCAGTTTGGAGTGGACACCATCGACCAGCTTTTGCGCGACGTTGCAGGGCGTGGCGCCATACACGTCGGCCAGCACCAGCGTATGCGAAGTACCCATCTGCCTGAACACAATGCGCGCCTGCGCCAGGGTTTCTTCTCGCGGCATGTTGGGCTGCACGTCCAGCGCGGCCACACTGGCAGGGTTGTCGGGGAACACATGCAGCACACACTGCCGCAAAGCAGAGGCCAAAGGTGCATGGGCGATGATGAAAATGCCATTCATTGCGGTGAATTATCGGCTTTGATGCTTAGAAAATAAGCGTATGACGCGATACAACAACACAAATACACAGCCATGGCAGCCTGAAAACTCAAGGTCTGGCTCAAGCCGCTGGACGCAAAGCCATCCATCAGCAAGCCGATTCCCCACTGCACCACAAACACGCCAGCAAAAATTCCGAGGTTATAGGCAGACATCGCACGCCCCGCGAGTGCCGGCTTGAAAGCCATGCCCACGGCGGGATGGGCCTGCCCCATGACACTTGAGGCGACGCAAAACAAGGCCCAGCCGAGCCAGCCAATGGAGGCGCCACCCCAGATATTGAATGCCAGTACCAGCAGGCTCACAGGCGTGCCCCAAGCAATCAGGCGCTCGGCGCCCCAGCCGCTTTTTACCAAACGCGGATTGAACAGGCCCCAGCACCAGAAGGTCATCAACATGCAGCCGTTCAGGTAAAAAAGACCCGTCGCTGCCTCGAGTGGCGTGTAGCCTGCCACCCTGACCATCCACGGTCCGGCCCACAGGGTTTGCATGGCCACCATGCCGCCGTAATTGAAGAAGGCGATGGGCAACATCTTGCGGAAGTAGCGGCTCTTCCAGACCTCGGCATAGCTGGTGGCACCGGGTTCCGAGGCTGTGGGCAGTAGTTTTTCAGATAAGCGCCAGGGCGGTATGACCCACGCCAGCGCAGCCATGGCAAGCAGTATCAGCGCCGCCAGAATCCAGAACAGGGGGCGCCAGCCGGTCAGCGGCAGCAGCCATTGCACCGGTAGGGTCGATGACAACATGCCGAGCGAGCCGATCATCAGCATCCATGAATTGGCGCGCATTTGGGTGGCAGCACTAAACCAACGCCGGTAGCCCGTGAGCGGGGCCATCAGGCAGGCACCCACCCCCATGCCGACCAGCACACGCGCGGCCAGCAACCAGGCAAAACTGCTGGCCATCGAAAAGGCTAGGCAACCCAGCACGGCAAGCCCCAAAAAGCAAAGGATGACGCGCTTCGGGCCATGCCGATCCAGCCACTGGCCCAGCGGCAACTGGATGGCCGCGAAGCCGAGAAAATAACCACCCGCCAGCAGGCCAAGATCGCTCGCCTGCAAGGCAAACTCCTGCGTCAATATCGGCGACAGGGTGGCGGTGATGGCGCGTACCAGCGCCGAGCAAAAATAGGCTGCGGCAAAAGCCAGGAAAACAATCACGCCGGTTTTCCTGTCCAGGTAATCGGTATGGCTGGACGCACCCAGTGCGACTGAGGATGTCGTCATGGGCTTATTCAAAACTTATTGTCTCAGTCATGCCGTCATTGTCAGGCACGTTTTACTGCGACACAGCCGGACGGCGGCACGCAACCAGTAGTTTGCGATGTGCTGAAGTGACAAATTTCTTGTCGGCCTCCCCCAGTTACACTGTGCTGTTTTCGTTTACTTTGGCGTTTAATCGCGCTGACTTGCCAAGATGTTTTGTTCAATAATCCGGTTCAGCAACGCGACTGAGCCGATCATCTGATTGTGAAAAAATGACAGCCGTGACAATGCAAAAAGCAGAGTTTTCCAAAGCCGGTCGAAGTGACGTCCGGCATCATCTGCATCCCTTTACGCAGTTGCGCGAACACGAGCAAAACGGCCCGCTGGTGATCGTGCGCGGCGAAGGCGTGCAGGTGTTCGACGAACATGGCAAGGCCTATATCGAAGGCATGGCCGGACTCTGGTGTGCCTCGCTTGGATTTTCCGAGAAGCGCCTGAGTGAGGCGGCCTACCGGCAGATGAACACGCTGCCCTACTACCATTCGTTTTCTGGCAAGGTGGCTGGCCCGGTCACGGAGTTGGTGGAAGCCATGATCAAGTGGGCGCCGGTACCGATGGCGCGCGTGCTGTTTGCCAGCTCGGGGTCTGAGTCGAACGACACCGCATTCAAGCTGGTGCGTTATTACAACAATGCCCTGGGCCGGCCGCTGAAGAAGAAGATCATCGCCCGCAACAAGGGCTACCACGGGGTGACTGCCGCCGCTGCGTCGATGTCGGGGCTGGCCAGCATGCACCAGAACTTTGACCTGCCGCTGCCCGGCATCGTGCGCGTCAGTTGTCCGCACCTGTATCAATTCGGGCTGCCAGGTGAAACCGAGGCGCAGTTTGTTGACCGTCTGGCGCAGGAACTGGAAGACACTATTTTGCGCGAAGGGCCGGACACCGTTGCCGCCTTTATTGCCGAGCCGGTACAAGGCGCTGGCGGCGTGATCATTCCGCCGCCAGGCTACTTTGCCAAGATCCAGGCAATCCTGAAGAAATACGACATCCTGTTTCTGGTCGATGAAGTCATTACCGGTTTTGGCCGCCTCGGGCAGCCCTTCGGTACCCAGGTGTTCGACCTCAAACCCGACATCATCACCGTCGCCAAGATGCTGACCTCGGCCTATGTGCCGATGTCGGCGCTGTACATCAGCGACGAGATCTACCAGGCCGTAGCCGATGCCAGCGCCACGATCGGCGTCTTTGGTCATGGCTATACCTACAGCGGCCACCCATTGGCCTGCGCCGTGGCACTGGAGACGCTGCGCATCTATGAGTCGGACAACATCATCGGCCACGTGCAAAAAGTCAGCCCCAGGCTGCAGCAGGGCCTGCGCCAGTTCCAGGGCCACCCATTGGTCGGAGAAGTGCGAGGACTGGGCTTGATTGCGGCAATTGAACTGGCGGCCGACCCGGCGCAGCGCAAGCCGTTCGATCCCAAGCGCGGCGTCGGCGCCTACTTTGTGAATCGCGCCCAGGAGCACGGGCTGATTGTCCGCACCCTGATGGGCGACGTGATTGCGTTTTCGCCGCCGCTGATCATCAACGAGGCCGAGATCGACGCCATTCTGGCACGCACCAAGCTCGCACTGGCTGACACACTGGCCTGGGTTCAAACCTGGCGCACCGAGTGACAACATTTTGAGATCTGATACCCCACGGCACTGATCGAATTCGAACATGTCTTCAAGCGCTACCCCGGCAGTAGCGCTGCGGTGGACGATTTGAACCTGCACATTCGGCGTGGTTCAAAAAGTAACGTTTTTGGG
The DNA here is from genome assembly GCA_038902915.1 of Polaromonas sp. Taxonomy (GTDB): domain Bacteria; phylum Pseudomonadota; class Gammaproteobacteria; order Burkholderiales; family Burkholderiaceae_C; genus Polaromonas. The sequence goes on along the minus strand of JBCKNC010000008.1, from coordinate 15,842 downwards.
TAACACGGACAATCTGAATTTTGGATGGTTTGCCTATGACTCAACCGATGGCCAGCCGAAAAAGTGTTACCCATTGATTTTGAACCACGCCCTTTTCCCACGTAGGCCGCCGGTGTGTGATGGTCGCCCTGGCCATCAAACTGACCGGTGCTTGCCAGCTCCAGCCAGGTCTCGAAGTGTTCGGCTTGATGTGGCATGTCAAAACTTGACCCCTTTGTTTTGACCCCTTTGTTTCGCAGAAGAATCCGTGGTTATGCACAGATGCCCCAGTTAATCTCTGCGGGAAACCCCCCGTTGCAAGTCTGCTCAGCAGGCCATTTAATGTAATTCGTCCACCGACTTGAACCTGCAACTACAGTCGGGACACCGCCTTATAACACTGTGCAAATAGTTATCGCGCTTTTTAACTCCCAGACGGAGGAGACCATGAGCAATATGAAGAGACGTAACTTTCTGAAGATTTCCGCTGGCATCGCAACCGGCATCGCCGCCGGCGTGCCGCTCCTGGCGCAGGCCCAGTACCCGTCCAAGCCAGTGCGGCTCGTGGTCCCGTTCCCGCCGGGCGGTCTCGCCGACACGGTGGCGCGTGTCCTGGCGCAGGCGCTCTCGCAGACGCTGGGGCAGCCCGTGCTCGTCGAGAACAAGCCCGGCGCCGATGGCGCGATCGCGGGCGACTTCGTCGCGAAATCGTCGCCCGACGGCCACACCCTGTTCCTCGGCACCAACGGCGCGCTCTCGGCAGTGCCGGCGCTGCGCAAGAACCCGCCCTACGACCCGGTCGCCGATTTCACGCCCATCTCGTTGGTCGGACGGTTCCCGTTCTTCATCTTCGTGCACCCGGACGTGCCGGCGAAGACGCTCACCGAGCTGATCGAATACGCGCGGGCCAATCCCGGCAGGCTCAGCTACGGCACCGGTAACACCACCAGCATCCTCGCCACCGCGCAGCTCAAGTCGCTGGCGAAGATCAACATGGTGCAGGTTCCTTACAACGGCGACGCGCCGACCATGTTGGATCTCGTGGCGGGCCGGCTGCAGCTCTCGATCGCGACCACCGTGCCGGCTGCAGCACTGGCGAAGGACGGCAAGCTGCGCGTGCTCGCCACGCTGCTCCCGAAACGCAGCCATCTCTTTCCGGAGGCGCCGACGATGGCGGAGATAGGCTTTCCGCAGTACTCGGTGGTGGCCTGGGCCGCGCTGGTCGGCCCTGCGAAGATGCCGCGCGAGGTGGTCGAACGGCTCGCGCGCGAAACAAACGCCGCCATCCAGCGGCCGGAAGTGAAGGAGCAGCTCAATCGCTTAGGCTTCGAGCTCCAGGGCTCGACCCCGGGCGAGCTCGGCGCCTTCATCAGGGAGCAGCTCGCGACCTGGAAACAGGTCGGGCGCGAAGCCGGCATCCAGCCGGACTGAAGGCTCAGGGATTTTCTTGAACGTCTTGCAGTGCGGTGCGGCAGGAACTGTCGCGCCGCAGTGCTGCGTTGTTCTTAAGGCACACCTATGAACGGAGCTGACGCTCTTTGCGACACGCTGCTGGCAGGCGGGATAGATACCTGTTTCGCCAATCCCGGCACGTCGGAGATGCATTTCGTGGCCGCGCTCGACCGCAAACCACAAATGCGCTGCGTGCTCGGCTTGTTCGAAGGTGTCGTGACCGGCGCGGCCGACGGCTATGCGCGGATGGCTGACAAGCCCGCGACGACACTGCTGCATTTGGGGCCGGGGCTGGCCAATGGCTTGGCCAATCTGCACAACGCCAAGCGCGCTCACTCGCCGGTCGTCAATCTCGTGGGTGACCATGCAAGCTACCATTTGCAATACGACGCACCGCTGACCAGCGACATCGAGGCACTGGCGTCGCCGATGTCGCACTGGGTTCGGACCACTCAAAGTGCCGACCATGTTTCGCGCGATGCGGCAGAAGCGATTTCGCAGGCGCGCCGGGCGCCGGGACAGATCGCCACGCTTATTCTGCCGGCCGATGCGGCGTGGAATGTGAGCGCTGCGCCGCTCAGCAGAATCGTCGAGCCGGCGTCGCGCGCGCAGGTGTCGCGCGAAAAAATCCGCGACGCAGCGAACGCCATCCGATCGGGGCACAGAGTCATGCTGATGTTATCGGGCATCGCGCTGCGCGCACAGGCGCTGGAAACGGCCGGGCGGATCGCGCAGGCAACCGGGGTTCGGTTCATCGCACAGCAATCCAATGGACGCATCGAGCGCGGGGCGGGCCGGGTGGCCATCGAGCGCGTGCCTTATCCGGTGGCGCAGGCGCTCGAGACCCTGAAGGATGTCGAACAACTGATCCTGGTGGGTGCCAAGGCGCCGGTCGCCTTTTTTGCCTATCCCGGCCAAGCGAGCGTGATGACGCCGCCAGATTGCGCCATCATGGAGCTGGCCGGAGCGGGCGACGACCTGGCACACACGCTGGCATGGCTGGCCGATGAGCTTGGCGTCACCGCCGGCGTGCAAGCCGACCTGTCGAGGCTCATGCGTCCCGAATTGCCCACCGGAGCCTTGAGCGCCACGGCGATTGCCACGGTGCTGGCAGCATTCATGCCGGAGCATGCGATTGTTTGCGACGAGTCAGTCAGTTCCGGGCGCAACCTGTTCCAGTACACCCGAAACACGCCGCCGCACGATTACCTGCAACTGACGGGCGGAGCGATTGGTCTTGGCCTTCCGCTGGCGGCGGGTGCGGCCATTGCCTGCCCGGACCGCAAGGTGATTTGCCTCGAAGGCGACGGCAGTGGGATGTATACGATCCAGGCACTATGGACCCATGCGCGCGAGGCGCTCGATATCGTGACAATCGTTTTCGCGAACCGCTCCTATGCGATCCTGCACGGCGAATTGCGCGGCGTCGGTGCAGGTGAGCCCGGGCGCAACGCCAAACGCATGTTAGACCTCGATGAGCCGGTTCTGCAATGGACCAAACTCGCTGCGGGCATGGGGGTTGAGGCGGCAAGGGCTACGACGGTGGAAGAATTTTCCAGGGTGCTGCAGGCTGCGTTGGCGAGCCGGGGGCCATTTCTGATCGAAGCGGTGATCTGACATCTGCGTCAATATCGGCGAAAGGGTGGCGGTGATGGCGCCCATGGGTTTATTCAAACCTTATTCAAACTTCAGGCTGGAGAAAAAAGTCTCGCTCACGAAAAGTCGATCGATGCATGTTGGCGTTGCGCAAATTAATAAGTAAACATGGCACTTTACAGGCATTCATATGCTGGCCCGGACTACGCCCTGCCCTTTGCACCAGATTAGCGCTACCTTTGCACCAATCTGGGCATGGCGCTTACTTGACCAGCGCTTCAATTCAGTGCACGGTTAAATCCCGAGCATGCCTATGTGACAGGTGAAAGTGGCACGGCCCTTGCGAGTGTTGCGCATCTTCTTTTTGAAAGGTGCGCACCATGTCTGACTACCCTTCTTCACGTTTTTCGCCCTACGATGCCGACCAGCCCCTGATGCTCAAATGCAGCTGCGGCAAAGACCATACGCTGGCCGATCACCACGCTGCAGTGGCAGCCGATGCCGCAGCAGTAGAGTTGCGCAAACGTAGTTTGTCAAGTGAGTTCGAAGCCTATTCCAACGAATTCATTGAAGCCACACTGGTCAAAGCCATCTTTCCGCAAGACGACGTGCGCCGCCGCTTCCTCAAGGCCGTCGGCAAGGGCACGGCGATGGCGGCGATTTCCAGCCTGCTGCCGATTGCCAGCATGCAGGCGATGGCACAGGAAAAAGGCAAGCTTGAAAAAACTAATCTGAAAATCGGCTTCATCCCCATCACCTGCGCCACGCCGCTGATCATGGCGCACCCGCTGGGCTTTTACAGCAAGGAGGGCCTGAATGTCGAAATCGTCAAGACCGCTGGCTGGGCGCTGATACGCGACAAGATGATCAACAAGGAATACGACGCGACGCACTTCCTGAGCCCCATGCCGCTGGCCATTTCCATGGGCGTGGGTTCCAACCCGGTGCCGATGAATGTGGCCACCATCCAGAACACCAACGGCCAGGCCATCACGCTGGCCAACAAGCACAAGGACAAGCGCGACCCTAAGCTGTGGAAGGGCTTCAAGTTTGCCGTGCCTTTCGAGTTCAGCATACACAACTTCCTGCTGCGCTACTACGTGGCCGAGCATGGCCTGAACCCCGACACCGACATCCAGATCCGTGTCGTGCCGCCGCCTGAAATGGTGGCCAACCTGCGCGCCGGCAACATCGATGGTTACCTCGGCCCGGATCCCTTCAACCAGCGTGCCGTCTATGAAGAGATCGGTTTCCTGCACCTGCTGACCAAAGACTTGTGGAGCGGCCACCCGTGCTGCGCCTTTGGCACCAGCACCGAATTCATCCAGAAGAATCCCAACACCTTTGCCGCGCTCTTTCGCTCGGTGCTGACGGCTGCCGCGATGGCGCGCGACCCGAAAAACCGCGAGCTGATTGCCAAGGTGATTGCCCCCGCGCAGTACCTGAACCAGCCCGAAACCGTGCTGGCACAAGTGTTGACCGGGCGCTTTGCCGACGGCCTGGGCAACATCCGGACCGTGCCGGACCGCGCCGACTTCGACCCGATTCCGTGGCAGTCGATGGCGGTGTGGATGCTGACCCAGATGAAACGCTGGGGCTACGTCAAGGGCGACATCAACTACAAACAAATCGCCGAAAAAGTGTTTTTGCTGACCGATGCCAAAAAACGCATGGCAGAGCTGGGGCAGAAAGTGCCTGAAGGCGCGTACCCGAAGTTCACGGTCATGGGCAAGGTCTTTGATGCGGCCAAGCCCGACGAGTACCTGAAGAGCTTCGCCATCCACAAGATGGCGTGAACGCATGCTCAAGTCTTTGAACTTCAAGGCCACGCTGGTCTCGGTGCTTCTGCTGCTGGTGTTTCTGGGGGCGTGGCAGATCGCCACGCTGCCGGCCGCAGGCAGCGGCCCCAGCGCGGCGGTCTCAGCCGAGCAGGCCGAGTACCTGAAAATGTTGGGCAAGGACCCGGGCACCGCCAAGGCTGGCGGCTTTCCGACACCGCTGCAAATGGGCCAGACCGCCTGGAAACATTTGTCCAATCCGTTTTACGACAACGGCCCGAATGACAAGGGCATTGGGATCCAGCTAGCGTATTCGCTGGCCCGCGTCGGCCTGGGTTTTCTGCTGGCCTGCCTGATCGCGATTCCGCTCGGCTTTGTGATCGGCATGTCGCCGCTGCTGCGGCGCGCGCTCGACCCCTTCATCCAGGTGCTCAAACCGATCTCGCCGCTGGCCTGGATGCCGCTGGCGCTGTACACCATCAAGGACTCATCGATCTCGGGCATTTTCGTGATTTTCATCTGCTCGGTCTGGCCGATGCTGATCAACACCGCTTTTGGCGTGTCGGCCGTCAGGCGCGAATGGCTCAACGTCGCCAAGACGCTGGAAGTCAAGCCGCTGCGCAAGGCTTTCCTGGTAATTTTGCCAGCCGCCGCGCCGACCATCCTGACCGGCATGCGCATTTCGATGGGCATTGCCTGGCTGGTGATTGTGGCGGCCGAAATGCTGGTGGGCGGCACCGGCATTGGCTACTTCGTCTGGAACGAATGGAACAACCTGTCGCTGACCAATGTGATTTTTGCGATTGTCGTGATTGGTGTGATGGGCATGCTGCTGGATCTGATGTTTGCACAGCTGCAGAAGTGGGTGACTTATGCTGAATGACACCCCGGTCCCCGGCAGCACTTCAGGCCGACCTTTCCTGCAGATCGAAGGCCTGGCCAAGACCTACCCCGGCAGCACCGAGCCGGTATTCGACGCAGTCAATTTCAACATTGCGCGCGGCGAGTTTGTCTGCATCATCGGCCACTCGGGCTGCGGCAAAACCACCATCCTCAATGTGCTGGCCGGGCTGGAAAGCGCCAGCGCCGGCCATGTCTTCATGGACGGCCGCGAAGTCGCCGGCCCCAGCCTGGAGCGCGGCGTGGTGTTTCAGGGTCATGCGCTGATGCCCTGGCTCAGCGTGCGCAAGAACATCGCGTTCGCCGTGCGCTCCAAGTGGCCGGACTGGACCTCGGCCCAGGTAGATGCCCATGTGCAGAAATACGTGGACCTGGTCGGCCTGTCTGGCGCCATCGACAAAAAGCCCTCGGCGCTGTCGGGCGGCATGAAACAGCGCGTGGGTATTGCCCGGGCCTTTGCCATCGAGCCCAAAATGCTGCTGCTTGACGAGCCTTTCGGCGCACTCGACGCGCTGACACGCGGCACCATCCAGGACGAGCTGCTGGCCATCGTGCGCGAGACGCACCAGACCGTCTTCATGATCACGCACGACGTGGACGAAGCCATGCTGCTGGCCGACACCATTTTGCTGATGAGCAACGGCCCGCAAGCGCGTGTGGCCGAGATCGTGCGCAACACCATGCCGCGGAATCGGCAACGCGCCACCGTGCACCACGACCCGCAGTACTACCCGATCCGCAACCACCTGGTGGACTTTCTGGTGTCACGTTCCAAAGACCTGTCACACGGCAAAGCGCCGGCGCATCCGCCCACCGTCGAGCCGGGCCGCGGCGCGCTGTCCGCAGAGCCAGCCTTCGTCACCTTGAAAGCCGTCGCATGAGCACTGACCAACCCCGCCCGCCCCTGCCGCCCTTCACACTGGAAACCGCGAAAGAAAAAGTGCAGAAGGCCGAAGATGCCTGGAACAGCTGCGACCCGGACCGCGTGGCGCTGGCCTATACCGAAGACTCGGTCTGGCGCAACCGCGCCGACTTTTTTTCGGGTCGTCCCATGATCCGCGAATTTCTCAAACGCAAGTGGGCGAAAGAGCTGGATTACCGGCTCAAGAAAGAGCTCTGGGCCTTCACCGACAACCGCATCTCGGTGCGCTTCGAGTACGAATGGCACGACGACGCTGGCTTCTGGTTCCGCTCCCACGGCAACGAGCAGTGGGAGTTTGACGAACTCGGCCTGATGCGCCGCCGCGAGGCCAGCATCAACGACGTACCGATCAAGGCCGCCGACCGCAAATTTCACTGGCCTCGCCCGGTCGCGCCCTGACCTCAGACCTTTAATTTTGTTAAACACAGGAGCCGACATGAACCGCAACGACATCACCGAGAAAATCATCACTGCCAAGGTGGCCAAAGGTATCACCTGGGAATCAGTCGCCAAAAAGGTTGGCCTGAGCAAGGAGTGGGTCACCGCTGGTTGCCTCGGTCAAATGACGTTTGATGTCAAACAGGCCAAGATCATTGGCAAGATTTTTGGTTTGACAGCGGACGAGCAGAAGTGGCTGCAAGTTGTGCCATACAAGGGCTCCTTGCCGACGTCCGTGCCGACCGACCCGCTGATCTACCGCTGGTACGAAATTGTCAACGTCTACGGCAGCACCATCAAGGAATTGATCCACGAAGAGTTCGGCGACGGCATCATGAGCGCCATCGACTTCAGCATGGACATCGTGCGCCAACCCGACCCCAAGGGGGACCGCGTCAACGTCGTGCTGTCGGGCAAGTTTTTGCCTTACAAGCAGTATTGAGTTGCTATTGACAGGTTGGTGAGCGGGTTCGCGGCCCTAATTCCAATTCGCATTAGAAAGGAGAACAAGGCGCGAAGCTGCTGACAGTGCTGTAGCACGGCAAAGCGAAGCAACGCAGTTATCGTTTTTAATGCGGATTGGAATAAGCCGATACGGGCAAAATACCTGCATGAACTCTCTAGACGGCATCCGCATTCTCGACCTGTCCCGCGTACTCGCTGGCCCGTGGTGTACCCAGACACTGGCTGACTTGGGCGCTGATACGCGAACTCGTCGGGTATTGCGATGTGTTTGTCGAAAACTTCAAGGTCGGCGACATGGTCACGCAGTGGCAGCACCGTAAAGCGAAGCGTCAGCGAAGCTTTCCCGGGCCTTTCAGGAATGGCAGCATGCGCGCCAGAACATCATCGCGGTCGATGAAGTGATGCTTGAGCGAGGCGACAATGTGCATACAAACGATGACGAGGAGCGTCAAATTAAGCGAGACGTGAGCGAGTTTCAGGAAATCGGCCAATACTTTGTCTTTCTGCACCAAATCGGGCAGTTGAATCCAACCGAGATATACCGTGGGTACGCCGACGGCTGAACTATAGAGCCAGCCACTCGGGGGGATGAGCAGGATCAGCAAATAGAGCAGCAGGTGCGAGGTGCCTGCCGCCCTCTGCTGCCAGAGTGGCATCGATGCCGGCAGGGGCGGAGCGGGATGAGTCAGTCGCCAACTTGCCCGGAATACAGCGATTAAAAAAACAGTGACTCCGATCCACTTGTGCCAGGAGAAGTATTTCAACTTCTGCGGTGACAGTGAAAGATCGACCATGTAAGAGCCGAGGAGCCAGTTCGCCAGGATCAGCGCGAAGACCAGCCAGTGCAGGCCGATCGCAACAGAGTTGTAGCGAGGACGTTGCTGATCGGTCATGCGCGCTGTCGGCCTGGCCTTGGCTTGGCCTTGGCCTGGCCTTAGTTCTTGAAAGCCGCGATGTTGAGGGAAAACTGGATGACCTCACCAATGCTTCGGGAAACCCTGGTCATGCCGAAGTCGGTACGCTTGATGCTGCCTTTGGCGATGCCTCCGCATATCTCCCGCTTGTTAACCGGATGCGTTATGCACTTGAAAGAGGCCAGTTCGAGACGAACCGGGCGGGTAACGCCAAGCATTGTCAATTCACCATCGGCACCCGACAGAGCGTCGCCATTGAAGCGCAGCTTGCTGGAGCGGAAGGTGATGCTGGGAAACTTGGCCGTATCGAAATAATCCTCGGTCCGTAGGAGTTCGTCACGCGGCGTAAAGCCTGTATCAATGGTAGTGGTGTCAATTTCGGCCTCGATGCTGCCTGTTTTTGCGATGCGATCGAGTGTGATCTTGCCGGTGGTCTTGTTGAACCTGCCTTGTATCATGTTGATGCCCAGCCACTCGACTTCGAAGTTGCTGCGAGAATGCGGCGTGTCAATAGCGTAATTTTCAGGTGTTGCAGACGCGGGTAAGGCAATCAGAAAACCCAGCGCAACTATTCCAAAGCTGACTTTCATTATGGTTCCTTTCTGGTTACGGATTGATTGGTGAAAGACAAACGACTCATTCTTCCGGGATTACTTTCCACTGGTGTGCAGTCTGAACTTGATTTGAACTTCATCGGCAACGAGGTACGTGTCTTTCCATAGACCTTCGCCGATATTATATTGAAGGCGGCGGATGTTCAACGTGCCCTCGAAGATGGAGTTGCCTGCGGCGTCAGTTTTTACGGTAAACGGGGCTGTGATTTCGTTGGTCCGACCTTTGATTGTCAGGGGGCCTCGTGCCTCGTAGCGGCCGTCACTCAATGCATATACTGTCGATGAGACGAACGTTGCTTTAGGAAAATTTTTAGTGTCGAACCATTCTTTTTTCCGGACTTCGGCATTGATCTCGTCATTGCTGATGTCGAAGCTGCCAATGTCGATATCTATGGCTGCCTTGCCGGTCTCCGGTTTGGCCGCATTGAACGAAATTTGTGCAGTGAATCGATTGAATCGGGCCTCGACGGGCACATTCATCTGCCGTGAGATGAAGGTGATCTGGCTGCGATTGTAGTCAACTTTTTGTGTATGTCCAGGGAGTGGCGAGGCCAGTAACATCAGTGCCGCGAAAAGCAGAGTCGTTTTTTTTCCAGGCATGCACATTTTTTAATAGTGTTGAAGCTGTTGATGGGGGAGAATGAATCTGGTTCTTGAACAGGATTGCATGAGCAATTATTCCATCCTATGCTGAGATGGCGTTTTTTTAAGCCTTGGCTTGCGCCAGCATGGTGGCCGCATCACTGACTTCAAATTTGCCAGGGCCTTCAACATTCAGGCTGACAACCTTGCCATCCTTGACCAGCATCGAATAGCGCCGGCTGCGCGGGCCCATACCGGCCGAGCTTCTATCCAGCGCAAGTTCGGTCGCCTTGGCAAAATCCGCGTTGCCGTCGCCCAGCATTCGAATCTTGCCGACTGTCCCGAGGTCGCGCGCCCAGGCGCCCATGACAAACGCGTCGTTGACGCTGACGCACCAGATTTCGTCGACGCCGGCGGCCTTGAGTTCGTCGAATTTCTCGACATAACCCGGCACATGTTTGGCGGAGCAGGTCGGTGTGAACGCGCCTGGCACAGCAAACAGCGCAATGGTTTTGCCGGCCGCGGCCTTGGTCACATCCACTGGGTTGGGTCCCATGCTGCAGCCATTGCCCTCCACTTCTGAAAATTCCATCAGGGTGGTTGCAGGAAGGGTGTCGCCGACTTTAATCATGGGGTGTTCCGATGTGGTGTGTATGAAGTTAAACAGTAAACACTGCTATTTTTAACCACGCCCAGCAACTTTGCCGAGGTAAGGCTTTAAAACAAAAACGGCCCACACTGTGAGCCGTTTTTTTCGCTTGGAAATTCCCAAACTTTAGACGATAGCCGCTTTTTCGACCAGCCGGGTCACCACCCAATTTTTGGTCTTGGAGATCGGGCGGCTTTCGGTGATTTCAATCATGTCGCCGATCTTGTACTCGCCCTTTTCGTCATGCGCGTGGTACTTGCTCGACAGTGATACGATTTTGCCGTACAGCTCGTGCTTGACGCGGCGCTCAACCAGCACCGTGACGGTTTTGGCGCGCTTATCGCTGACGACCTTGCCGATCAAGGTGCGCTTGAGGGATTTTCTAACTTCAGCAGTTAATTCCGTCATTATTTAGCTCCTTGGCGGGCAACGGTCTCTGCCAGTATGGTTTTGGCGCGAGCGATAGAGCGGCGCGTAGAGCGCAGCGTTGAAGTGTTGTTGAGTTGTTGCGTGGCTTTTTGCATACGCAGGCCAAAGTGGGCTTTTTGCAGCTCTTTGACTTCGGTTTTCAAACCGGCAACGTCTTTTTGGCGCAGTTCAGTGGTGTTCATTTCTTCATTCTCCTGCTCACTGGCCAATCATGCGACTAACGAACGTGGTGCGCAGCGGCAGCTTGGCAGATGCCAGGCGGAACGCTTCACGGGCCAGTTCTTCGGTCACGCCGACGATTTCAAAAACGATTTTGCCGGGCTGAATTTCAGCCACGTAATATTCCGGATTGCCTTTACCGTTACCCATGCGAACCTCTGCAGGTTTTTGGGAAATCGGCTTGTCCGGGAAGACGCGGATCCAGATACGGCCGCTACGTTTGACGTGACGGGAAATCGCACGACGTGCGGCTTCAATTTGACGAGCGGTTAAGCGACCACGATCGGTACACTTCAGGCCAAAGTCACCGAATGCCACTGAGTTTCCTCGTGTGGCGATGCCGGTGTTGCGGCCTTTTTGCTCTTTGCGGTATTTTCTGCGAGCGGGTTGCAGCATTTTTATTCTCCGTTATAAAGACCGATTACTCGGTCTTGGTACCGTCAGCTGCTGCAGCTGGCGCGGCTTTGCGGACGCGCTTAACGGTGGTTTTCGGGGCTTCGCTACCAACGGTAGCTTCAGCCGGCTTGTCGCTGCCATCAGCAGGCGCAGTGTTGACACCACCTGCTACGGCACGCGGGGCTCTCGCACCGCGTGGCGCTGCTGGACGGTCACCAGGACGTGCGTCACGGCGCGGACCGCGTGGCTTGCGTTCTTCGTCAGCCACTTCAACCATACGGGCTCCTGGCTTATCGCCACCGCCCAAGGTGTCGCCTTTGTAGACCCAGACCTTGACACCAATCACACCGTAGGTGGTCTTGGCTTCAGAGGTACCGTAGTCGATGTCGGCACGCAGGGTGTGAAGCGGCACGCGACCTTCGCGGTACCACTCGCAACGGGCAATCTCAATACCGTTGAGGCGGCCAGACGACATGATCTTGATGCCCAGGGCACCCAGACGCATGGCGTTTTGCATGGCACGCTTCATGGCACGGCGGAACATGATGCGTTTTTCAAGCTGCTGGGTGATGCTGTCAGCGATCAGCTTGGCATCAATTTCAGGCTTGCGAACTTCTTCAATGTTCACGGTGACTGGCACGCCCAGCTGGCGGCTCAGTTCTTTCTTGAGGGCCTCGATGTCCTCGCCTTTTTTGCCGATCACGACGCCCGGACGTGCCGAGAAAATCGTGATTCGTGCGTTTTTGGTGGGACGCTCGATCAGAACGCGCGAAACCGCAGCATTCTTGAGCTTTTTCTTCAGGTACTCGCGTACCTTGATGTCTTCAGCCAGCATGCCGGCGAAGTCACGGTTATTGGCGTACCAGCGGCTAGCCCAATTGCGGCTGATCGAAAGACGGAACCCGGTTGGGTTGATTTTTTGTCCCATATCCTGCTGCCCTTAATTGCCAACCACCACGTACACATGGCACGTAGGCTTGCTGATGCTGTTACCGCGGCCTTTGGCGCGCGCGGAGAAACGCTTGAGCGTGGCGCCCTGTTCGACGTAGATGGTTTTAATCTTCAATTCGTCGATATCGGCACCATCGTTGTGTTCAGCGTTGGCGATGGCGGACTCAACCACCTTCTTGATGATTCCAGCAGCTTTTTTCTGCGTGAAGGTCAGGATGTTGAGCGCTTGATCGACTTTTTTACCGCGAATCAAATCAGCGACCAGACGGCCCTTGTCGACCGACAGACGAACGCCCCGGAGGGTTGCACGTGTTTCCATGGTCTTTCCTTACTTTCTCACAACTTTTTTGTCAGCCGGATGACCTTTGAAAGTACGGGTGAGTGCAAACTCGCCCAACTTGTGGCCAACCATTTGATCGGTGATGTAAACCGGGACGTGCTGCTTGCCGTTATGCACGGCGATGGTCAGGCCGATGAACTCGGGCAGGATCATAGAGCGGCGCGACCAGGTCTTGATCGGCTTTTTGTCTTTGTTGGTAACGGCTTTGTCAGCCTTGGCTACCAAGTGGTGGTCGACAAAGGGACCTTTTTTGAGTGAACGTGTCATGGCTTAACCTTACTTCTTGCGACGCGAAACAATCATCACTTGCGTGCGCTTGTTGTTGCGGGTGCGGTAGCCTTTGGTCAGGTTACCCCATGGATCGACAGGATGGCGACCTTCGCCGGTCTTGCCTTCGCCGCCACCGTGTGGGTGATCGACCGGATTCATGACCACACCGCGAACGGTTGGGCGAATACCCATCCAGCGCTTCACACCAGCTTTACCGAGGCGGCGCAGGCTGTGCTCTTCGTTAGCGACTTCACCCAGTGTGGCGCGGCATTCGACGTGGATCTTACGAACCTCACCAGAGCGCATACGCACCTGGGCGTAGATACCTTCGCGGGCCAGCAGCGTTGCAGATGTACCGGCTGAACGTGCAATTTGCGCGCCCTTGCCAATTTGCATCTCGATGCAGTGAATCTTTGAACCGACAGGAATGTTGCGGATAGGCAGGGTGTTACCGACGCGAATCGGCGCTTCCGAACCGCTGATGAGCGTGGCACCGACTTCAAGGCCACGCGGAGCAATGATGTAGGCGCGCTCGCCGTCGGCGTAGCAGATCAGCGCAATGTGGGCCGTGCGGTTAGGGTCGTACTCGATACGTTCGACCTTGGCAGGGATGGCATCCTTGTTGCGCTTGAAGTCCACCACACGGTAGTGGTGCTTGTGACCACCGCCTTTATGGCGAACAGTGATATGGCCATTGTTGTTACGGCCAGACTTCTGGAATTGTGGCTCCAGCAGCGGCGCGTAAGGTTCACCCTTGTGCAGGTGGCCGCGTGATATCTTCACCATCCCGCGCATGCCGGGTGATGTGGGTTTCATTTTAATGACAGCCATGATTACGCAGCCTCCCCGCCGAGATTGATCTCTTGACCAGGTTTCAGCGTCACATAGGCCTTGCGAATGTTGTCGCGGCGACCTACAGACTTGCCAAAGCGCTTGGTCTTGCCCTTGATGTTGAGTACGGCAACCGACTGGACATCCACCTTGAACATCAATTGCACTGCGGCCTTGATTTCAAACTTGGTAGCGTCCTGCAGCACCTTAAAGGTCACGGCATTGGTCTTGTCAGCGATCATCGTGGCCTTTTCAGACACGATGGGCGCGACCAGAACCTGCATCAGGCGGCCTTCGTTGAATTTATTTTTAGCAGAAGATGGGTTATGGGCTCTCATGCGAACATCTCCTTGAGTTGATCCATGGCAGCCTTGGTGACCAGGACTTTCTTGTAATGAATCAGTGACACCGGATCGGCGTAACGCGGCTCAACCACAAGAATGTTCACCAGATTGCGTGATGCCAGATACAGGTTCTCGTCGACCACATCGGCGATCACCAGCACTGACTTGAGGTTCATGGCCTTGAACTTGTCAGCCAAGACTTTGGTCTTGGGTGAATCGACAACCAGTGAATCAACCACAGCTAGACGGCCTTCGCGCGCCAGCTGCGAGAAGATCGACGCCATACCGGCGCGATACATTTTCTTGTTGATTTTCTGCGTGAAGTTTTCGTCAGGCATGTTCGGGAAGATACGACCGCCGCCGCGCCACAGCGGGGAAGAAGTCATACCAGCACGTGCGCGACCCGTACCCTTTTGTTTAAAAGGCTTCTTGGTCGAGTGACGCACTTGTTCACGGTCTTTTTGAGCCCGGGTACCCTGGCGGGCGTTGGCCTGGAAGGCCACGACCACCTGGTGAATCAGGCTTTCGTTGTATTCGCGACCAAACACGGTATCGGGCACGTCCACCTTGGACAAAGCCAGACCCTGGTCATTCAGGAGTTCGACCTGCATTAGTTCGCTCCTTTTGCGGCAACTGGCTTGACCTTGATCGCGGCGCGAACCGTGACAAAACCGCCTTTGGAACCAGGCACAGCGCCACGGATCATCAGCAACTGACGGGCTTCGTCGATGCGCACGATGTCGAGGTTTTGCATGGTTTTGGTGACATCACCCATGTGGCCCGTCATGCGTTTACCAGGAAACACACGACCAGGGTCCTGCGCCATACCGATGGAGCCGGGCACGTTGTGCGAACGGCTGTTACCGTGCGTTGCGCGCTGCGACTTCATTTTGTGACGCTTGATGGTGCCGGCAAAGCCTTTACCAATGGAAGTACCCTGCACGTCCACTTTTTGGCCAACCACAAACACGTCAGCAACAGGCACCACTGCGCCTGCTGCATATTTGCCTGCGACATCAGCTGTCACGCGGAATTCTTTCAGGATTTCACCAGCTTCAACGCCTGCTTTCGCAAGGTGGCCGGCGGCTGGCTTGGTCACGCGCGATGCTTTGCGCGAGCCAAATGCCACTTGAAGGGCACTGTAGCCGTCATTTGCGTCGGTTTTAACCTGGGTCACGCGGTTGTTGGATACGTCAACCACTGTGACAGGAACGCTATCCCCATCATCAGTGAACAGACGCATCATGCCAACCTTGCGGCCCAGCAACCCGAGGGAGTTGCTCAGACTCATGATGTGTTCTTTCGTAACTTTCACCGTTGCGACTTCAATTGGCCACAAACGTTTTGATGTGAAAGACAGTTAATAAAACTGCACTCAACATGCGTACATATTGAGAACAGCCTAGGAGTATAGCGCGAACCGCCAAATAGGGCAAACCCGCGCCAAAACCTGTTCTTTTTGGAGTCAGGCTATCGCCCAAACCCCGCTTTTTTACTGCAGCTTGATTTGGACCTCCACGCCAGCAGGCAGATCGAGCTTCATCAAAGCATCAACGGTTTTATCCGTTGGGTCAATAATGTCCATCAAACGCTGGTGCGTGCGGATTTCGAGCTGGTCGCGGCTCGTCTTGTTGACGTGGGGCGAACGCAGAATGTCAAAACGCTTGATGCGGGTTGGCAGGGGCACGGGGCCCTTGACAATCGCGCCGGTGCGTTTGGCGGTGTCAACGATTTCGGCTGCCGACTTGTCGATCAGTTTGTAGTCAAACGCCT
>JBCKNC010000007.1:0-47829 GCA_038902915.1 Polaromonas sp. | reverse complement strand
GGCGCGCGGCGATGTATTGCCTGCATCCGCGCGTGATTGCGCTGTCGATACTGCCGCTGGTCATCATGGTGGTGTTGTCTTTGGGGCTGGGCTACTTTTTCTGGGAAGGCGCGATTGCTGCGGTGCGCGGCAATCTTGACAGCTACCAGATGGTGGACAGCACGGTGCGCTGGCTGGAGACGCTGGGCCTGTCGAACCTGCGGCTGGTGCTGGCACCTGTGCTGCTGCTGTTTCTGGCGATTCCGGTCATTGTGATTGTCTCGCTGCTGTTCGTGGCGATTTTTATGACACCAGCCATGGTGGCGCTGGTGGCTGAGCGGCGCTTTCCAAGCCTGGAGCGCAAAAAAGGTGGCTCGATGCTGGCCAGCCTGCTGTGGTCGCTGGGCTCGACGCTGCTGGCGGTGATTGCGCTGCTGCTGTCGATTCCGCTGTGGCTGATTCCGCCGCTGATATTCGTGCTGCCGCCGCTGATCTGGGGCTGGCTGACTTACCGTGTGATGTCTTACGACGCATTGGTAGACCACGCCAGTAGCGAAGAGCGGCGGCAGATTTTTAAAGAGCAGCGTATGCAGTTTCTGGGCATTGGTGTGCTCAGTGGCTACCTGGGGGCTGCGCCGAGTTTGATCTGGGCATCGGGCGCGATGTTTGTGGCCATGGCACCGATTCTGGTGCCGGTGGCGATCTGGCTTTACACGCTGGTGTTTACTTTTTCGTCGCTCTGGTTTGCGCACTACGCGCTGGCTGCGCTGGAGCAACTGCGGCAAAAAAACAATGCCCTGGTAATAGAAAATGATGCCGTATCCATTGCTTTGCCGGGGTCGTCCAATGGCTTCGACGCGCCGGGCAGCAAGCCCGATTCTTTTTAATCGTTTCAACTATTCTCATGACCCCCCACTTCGGAATCATCATCATTGGTGATGAAATTCTCTCAGGCAAACGCGCTGACAAACACCTGCCAAAAGTCATCGAACTGCTGGGCGCGCGCGGTCTGCAACTGGCTTTTGCCGACTATGTGGGTGACGACCCGGTTCGTATCACCGCTACGCTGGCCAGGGCCTTTGCGGGCGCGCGTGAGTCGGGCGATGTGGTGTTTTCATGTGGTGGCATAGGGGCCACGCCCGATGACCACACACGCCAGTGCGCGGCCAAAGCGCTTGGCGTTGAGCTGGCCCTGCACCCCGAGGCCAAAGCCTTGATTACCGAGCGCATGAAAGACACCGCCAAAGAGCGGGGCGTGCCGTTCGATGCGGATCGGCATGACAACATTCATCGGCTCAATATGGGTGTGTTCCCGGTTGGCGCGGATGTGATTCTTAATCCGTATAACAAGATTCCGGGTTTTACGTGCAAAGCCGGGGCAGGTGCTGTCCACTTCGTTCCTGGTTTTCCAGTCATGGCTTGGCCGATGATGGAGGGGGTTTTGGATAATCTTTACCCGCATTTGCACCAAAAATCAGCGTACATTGAGAAGTCAATCATCGTGTTTGGCTCTATGGAAGCAACCCTGACCCCGCTGATGCTGGAGTTGGAGGCCAAGCATGCTGGCATCAAGGTATTCAGCCTGCCCAGCGTTGACCACCCCACCTACGGGCGGCATATTGAGCTGGGCGTGAAGGGCATGCCCGATGCGGTTGGTCTGGCTTACCCGGCGCTGCTGGCAGGTTTGGCCCACTTTGACTTTAAATTTGGCCCTGAATTAGTGCGTTCTTGATATACACCAATATAGAACATCCCATGAATGCACCAATATAGTGCATTCATGGGATGCCCTATTTCAGCCGTCATCTGCATCTGTTTCCAACTGCTTGTAGCTGCCTGCCCAGTTTGGGGCAAATTTGGCGGCACAATCGGGGGGCGCACCAGCGGACTGAAGATGTATTTGCTTTGGCACAAAAAGTGCATTCACTCGTTTTCGAAAACAGTTTTTAACAAACCACCCAGCAACAGGAGAATTTGATGGCCAAGACCGTCGCAGACGTCATGAAGATGGTGAAAGAAAACGAAGTCAAGTTTGTTGACTTCCGTTTTACCGACACCCGGGGCAAAGAACAACACGTTACCGTGCCGGTCTCCCACTTTGACGAAGACAAGTTCATTTCGGGCCACGCTTTTGACGGCTCATCCATCGCCGGCTGGAAGGGCATTGAAGCATCTGACATGTTACTCATGCCCGATGCCAATACCGCCAACCTTGACCCGTTCTACGAAGAAACCACGCTGTTCCTAAGCTGCGACGTGCTCGACCCGACCGACGGCAAGGCCTATGACCGCGACCCGCGCTCGATTGCCAAGCGCGCTGAAGCCTACCTCAAGGCTTCTGGTTTGGCCGACACCGCCTTCTTTGGCCCAGAGCCAGAGTTCTTCATTTTTGACGGCGTGCGCTGGGCCAATGAAATGTCGGGCGCGTTTTTTGAAGTTGACGAATACGAAGCCCCGTGGAACAGCGGCAAAAAACTCGAAGGCGGCAACCGCGGCCACAGGCCTACCGTCAAGGGCGGCTACTTCCCAGTACCGCCGGTTGACAGCATGCAAGACATGCGCGCCGAGATGTCGCTAATTCTCGAATCGCTGGGCGTTCCGGTCGAAGTGTTCCACCACGAAGTCGGTGGCGCTGGCCAGAACGAAATCGGCACCCGCTTCAGCACGCTGGTGCAGCGTGCCGACTGGACTATTTTGCTCAAGTACGTCGTCCACAACGTGGCCAACGCCTACGGCAAGACCGCCACCTTCATGCCCAAGCCGCTGGTGGGCGACAACGGCTCCGGCATGCACGTTCACCAGTCGGTCTGGAAAGACGGCAAGAACCTGTTTGCCGGTGATGGCTATGCCGGCCTGTCAGATTTTGCGCTGTACTACATCGGCGGCATCATCAAGCACGCACGCGCACTGAATGCCATCACCAACCCCGGCACCAACAGCTACAAGCGCCTGGTTCCTGGTTTTGAGGCACCGGTCAAGCTGGCTTACTCGGCTAAAAACCGCTCGGCTTCGATCCGCATTCCGTACGTGGCCAACCCCAAGGGCCGCCGCATCGAAGCGCGTTTCCCCGATCCGCTGATGAACCCCTACCTCGGTTTCTCGGCGCTAATGATGGCCGGTCTGGACGGCGTGGAAAACAAGATCCATCCGGGCGAAGCTGCTACCAAGGACTTGTACCATCTGCCACCCGAAGAAGACGCAAAAATCCCGACCGTGTGCCACAGCCTGGATCAGGCGCTGGACTACCTCGACACCGGTCGCAGCTTCCTGACCAAAGGCGGTGTGTTCACCGACAGCATGATTGATGCGTACATCGAACTGAAAATGCAGGAAGTCACACGCTTCCGCCAGGCCGTACACCCAGTCGAATACGACATGTACTACTCCCTGTAAAGGCAACCTTTTTGTTGACGGCCTCTGCCTGAATCCCCACACTTTGATTTTTTGAGGCTTTGCCGCATACTATCAGACCATCCTAGCCTTCATGGGCATCAGGGGTTATGTATGAATCAAACCTTGAACTTCATCAAACATTTGAAATCGCCACTTCTGTTGATCGCTTTAGCTTGCTTAGTTTACGTATTGCTATCGCCTTTCATCAGCACGCCAGCCACCGCGCAGGTTTTCCGCTGTGCCGGTGTCAGCGGCACAACCCCTGAATACATCAACAACGCCAAAGAAGCCCAGCAGCGCGGTTGCAAAACGATGGAGGGTGGCAATGTCACTGTGGTGCAGGGTACGCCCGCCTCAAAATCAGCCGTGCGCGTGGCATCGAGCAACACATCTGGATCGGGCTCACGCAACGACGGCGGGCCTGAGCAAAAAGCCAGAGACAGCGATTCACGCATCATTCTCGAATCCGAACTCAAAAAAACCGAAACCAAACTGGCCGAACAGCAAAAAGAGTACAACAACGGCGAGGTTGAAAAGCAGGGCATTGAAGGCCGCAACTACCAGCGCTACCTGGATCGTGTTGCCGGGCTCAAGGAAGGCATTGCCCGCAACCAGAGCGATATTGCCGGCCTCAAGCGCGAGATTTCACGTCTGCCCGCCAGCAATTAAAAAATCTTCCTGGTCAGGTTTTACGCCAAAATAGAGAGCTTGAAAAAGCCTGAATTTTTAGCTGCTGCGCCCATTCTGGGCGCAGCCAACCCTCCCCGCTTCCAGTCGTTTGACCTGCTGGCCACATTGGTGGCTGTGGTGCGTACGGATGGAGTGGTCGTGTTCGCCAACGCTGCCCTCGAAGACGCGCTGGGTACCTCCCGCCGCACCATCGAAGGTTCCCAGTTGCCTGACTGCTTTACCGAGCCGCAGATACTGCAAAACGCGCTGGAAGGCGCTGGCAGAAACGAGTTTGCGGCGCTGCGTTACGACGCATGGCTCAGGCCGCTGAACCGCGAACCGATGCCGGTGCATGTGGTGGTGGCGCAGACCGATACAGCAGGCGAGGCGATTGTCGAGCTGCTGCCGCTTGAGCAGCAGGTCAAGCAGGACCGCGAGGAGCGCCTGATTGACCAGGCCCAAGCCAACAAGGAGCTGATTCGCAACCTGGCCCATGAAATCAAGAATCCGCTGGGCGGCATCCGCGGCGCGGCCCAGTTGCTGGAGATGGAGATCGAATCGCGTGAACTGATCGAGTACACGCAGGTCATCATTCGGGAGGCTGATCGGCTGCAAACCCTGGTGGACCGGCTGCTGGCGCCGCACCGACGCCCGCATCTGGTGGGCGATGTCAACATTCACGAGGTGTGTGAGCGGGTGCGATCGCTGATCCTGGCCGAGTTTCCCAAGGGTTTGCGCTTTGTGCGTGACTACGATGTGTCCATCCCCGAGTTCCGGGGCGACCGGGAGCAGCTGATTCAGGCCGTCATCAACATCGCCCACAACGCCGCCCACGCGCTGGCAGAGCGCATTGCAGCGGGTGATGCGCAGATCACTTTCAAGACCCGAATTGCGCGGCAGGTCACTTTCGGCAAGCAGCGTTATCGCTTGGCACTGGAATTGCATGTCATCGACAATGGACCGGGCGTGCCGGACTCCATCAAAGACCGTATTTTCTATCCCCTGATATCGGGGCGTGAAGGTGGTTCCGGGCTGGGACTGACATTGGCGCAAACTTTTGTTCAGCAACACCACGGATTGATCGAGTGTGACAGTGTGCCGGGCCGCACGGATTTCAAGATATTGATTCCGTTGCCTTAACCCGTGCTTTTTGGCCGTTGACCTGAGGTGAAAAATATATGAAGCCGATTTGGATCGTAGATGATGACCAGTCCATCCGCTTCGTCCTGGAGCGGGCGTTGCTGCGCGAGAACCTGCCCACCCGCAGCTTCACCAATACGCGCGATGTGTTGAGCGCGCTCAACGCCTCCAACGATGCGGGTGATGAAGGCGGCCCGCAAGTGCTGGTCAGCGACATCCGCATGCCAGGCGGCACGGGCCTGGAGCTGCTGGAGAAGGTCAAGGCCAGGTATCCCGGCCTGCCGGTCATCATCATGACGGCCTACTCCGACCTGGACAGCGCGGTGTCTGCTTTTCAGGGCGGCGCGTTCGAGTACCTGCCTAAGCCGTTCGATGTGCCCAAGGCGGTGGAGCTGATTCGCCGGGCGGTAGAAGAAAGCCAGCGCGAGGAAGTGGCTGAAGAACGCATGGCAGAGGCACCCGAGATGCTCGGCCAGGCACCCGCCATGCAGGACGTGTTTCGTGCCATTGGGCGCCTGAGCCAGAGTAACGTCACGGTCATGATCACCGGTGAGTCCGGCTCGGGTAAGGAACTGGTGGCGCGCGCGCTGCACAAGCACTCGTCACGCGCCAAGGGGCCGTTTGTGGCGATCAACACGGCAGCCATTCCGAAAGACCTGCTCGAATCCGAGCTGTTCGGGCACGAGCGCGGCGCCTTCACCGGCGCGCAGACCATGCGCCGGGGCCGCTTTGAGCAGGCCGATGGCGGCACGCTGTTTCTGGACGAAATTGGCGACATGCCGTTTGAACTGCAAACCCGTTTGCTGCGGGTCCTGGGCGACGGTCATTTCTACCGCGTGGGCGGGCACAGTGCCGTTAAAACCAATGTGCGCGTGATTGCCGCCACGCACCAGAACCTGGAGCAGCGCGTCAAGGACGGTGCGTTCCGGGAGGATCTGTTTCACCGGCTCAACGTGATTCGCCTGCGCCTGCCGGCGCTGCGCGAGCGGCGCGAAGATGTGTTTGCACTGACGCGCCACTTCTTGCAGCAAAGCGCCAAGCAGCTTGGCGTAGAGCCCAAACGCATTTCAGATGCCGCCTTGCAGCAGCTCTCAACCTTTGCCTTCCCCGGCAATGTGCGCCAGCTCGAGAACATCTGCCACTGGCTGACCGTGATGGCACCCGCGCAGGTGATTGAGGCCAAAGACCTGCCGCCCGAGGTGCTGGGCAGCACGCCCGAGCACAGCAAGGCGGCCATCGCGTCGCTCGCCGCGTCGGCTGTTGCAAGGGTTGAAGCACCATCCGGTCACGCAATCGCAGCAGCAGAAATTTCTGCGGCTGCGATGCCCGTAGCCCAAGCGTCAGTCGGCGGCCTGCCTTCCGGTGGAGCCGATGTCGGCGGTAGCCAGGACTGGGAGACCGGCCTTGAAGTGGAAGCCAAGGCCTTGCTGGCAACAGGCCGCAACGACGTGTGGGATGTGCTGACGCGGCGTTTTGAATCGAAGCTGATTCAGACTGCCTTGCAAAGCACACGCGGCAGGCGCATCGAAGCCGCACAAAAGCTCGGCATAGGGCGCAACACCATCACGCGCAAGATTCAAGAATTAAATTTAGAGTAAAAATTCCGTAGCCCAATAAATACGGGCGTGACAAGCTACTTTTTTAATAGCAATTAAATTTGACTTAACTTGTTGTGAATTCAACAATCACAGGTGCATGGTCACTAGGGCGTTCGTTTTTTCGCGGCAGCTTGTCAATCACACAGCTTTTGACTTGGGGCTGGAGCGCATCGCTGACCAGGATGTGGTCAATGCGCAGACCACGATTGCGGCGGAACCCAAACTCGCGGTAATCCCACCATGAGTAGCTTTTTTCAGACTGCTCGAACATGCGAAATGCGTCAGTCAGCCCGAGCTCAATCAGCCCCTGAAAGTGGTGCCGTTCTTCGGTGGTGTGATGAATGGTTTCGCGCAGTGCCGCCGGGTCATAGGTGTCGCGGTCATCTACCGTGATGTTGAAGTCGCCCAGCAGCACCAGGCGCGGATGCGCGGCCAGCTCTGCGCGCAGTGCCGCACGCAGGCCATCGAGCCACTTCATCTTGTAGACAAACTTCTCGCTGCCCGGCTCCTGACCGTTGACGAAGTAGCCATTGACCACGCGCACTTCGCCTTGAGGCGATTCAGGTGTGTTCAGCGTGACGGCAATCACGCGGGACTGTTCGTCGACAAAGCCGGTTATGTTTTTGACGACATCGCGCGCTGGCCCCAGCTCGATACGGCTCAGTACGGCCACACCGTTGTATGTTTTCTGGCCGAAAAAAGCGCTGTAGTAGCCTGCCGCTTCAATTTCCTTGACGGGAAATTTTTCGTCGCTGAGTTTGAGTTCTTGCAGGCACAGCACATCAACCGGATTGGCAGTCAGCCAGTCGATGACCTGCGGCAGGCGAACAGCGAGTGAGTTGACATTCCACGTAGCAATTTTCATGTTTTCAACATACAAAAGTG
The DNA here is from genome assembly GCA_038902915.1 of Polaromonas sp. Taxonomy (GTDB): domain Bacteria; phylum Pseudomonadota; class Gammaproteobacteria; order Burkholderiales; family Burkholderiaceae_C; genus Polaromonas. The sequence continues at coordinate 40,165 of JBCKNC010000007.1, read as the reverse complement.
GCCGCAGCCCAATAGAAACCGGCGTGACCAGCTATTAAATATGCAACGCTGCTAAAGCGCTAATGATCAGGCCAACGCCTGCCAGCGCAAACATGCCGTACTCAACATTGTTTTTAGGATTGGCGCGGGTTTCGTGTACGTCATTGGATGAGATAAAACAGGTAACTGGCGGGCGGTGTCAGCCGCCCGTTGCTCTGCAAGCCGCATTAAACCTAGACATGTGGAATCGTTTTTTCATTTATACCCACAAATATACCAACAGATGCATGGTGCTTGAAGAGTATGGAACGGTTGTAACAGCCCATCTTACCGCCCGTCACGCCGCTTGCAACAAATCAAAAGCGCAAGCACCGCGCCGGGCTATTGCAGTGGTATCGGACAGAGCGCCAGCGGTGCGCTGACTGAGGGAGTCCCCCGGTTTCCGCGCGTGCGTCAGGGAGTTGCCCCCTTGGGGGGAAACGGATGGGACTACACGCGCCAGGCCCAAAGCCGCGGCGGCGAGGCCCAGAGTGGGCGGGGCCAACACAACATGACTGGCCGCAGGCCACTGACCAAACACACTGCGCGCAGCGCCTGACTAATGCCAAGGGGTGTTGGTGCCGACGCGAAATTGACCCACTGCGCCGATTTTGACTGACCCACCGCCAACGTGTCAGTCACCGCTATCGGCAACGGTTTGCGGTCGTTGCAAGCGGGTCAAGGAGTTCCGGCAGCCTGGGTCAATTGCGCATCGGCGACGACATTTCCCCCTCAACTCACCAAGGAGCGTGCAAATTGACCCCGGTGAGGTCACGCCCGCTTGGCTGGGATCGCGAGGAAATAGACGCTACCCAGCAAGAGCAGCACATAGATCGCGACCGAGCCCCAAATCATCGCGTTGACCAGGCCTGATAGACCCACCCAGACACTCAGGATCAGACCCACGATGTTGCCCACCGTGGCAGCCTGCAGCATGGCGCTTATGGCGCCATCGTCGCGCGTCGCGCGTGCCAGCCAGAAAATCAAGCCGTAAGCCAACACCGTCCCACCAAAGTAGCGCGACTGCATCAGGTTATGCGGCTCGGTGGGCATGGCGTAGTACTGAAGCGAGAGGCCTGGCACGAGCAGGAGTGCAAGGCCAAACAAAACGGCGAGAGCACCGACGATGGCAAGGAAGGTGGCGAGTTTCATAAGTTCCTCGTAATTGTTAGTTGATGATCCAGCCCAGGCACCGATCACCGAAGCCGGCATCGGGGCACTCCATGGAGCGGAGTCATTGTAAGATTCTGATCCAGGAAATGTCAATGCAATGGTGCAGGAATGCAATGGTGCAGGAATGCGAAAGACAGGCCGTATCTGTACAACCGCGTAGCGAAGCGTCTGGCGCCGATGGCGTCATCGCGCTCCATCACCGCCATGCCGCGCGGCTGAGGGAGCCCCCCGGGGGCGGACGGGACGGCGGGCCGGGGCGAACACGTTGCACCTGGCCGCAGGCCACTGACCAGAACCATGCGCGCAGCGCCTGAACAATGCCACGGTGCAGGCACACGACAGTTTCTAGCGTAGGCCACTTTGCATAACGCCTTATTTGGAAACCCGTGAGGGCGCGAAGTGGTGCGTGGCACAAAATGTAGCTGTAGCGCAATGACTGCCCCGTACTTTCTAAATTGCGGCGTTATGTAAACCCGAAGGGCGGCGCAGCCGGTGGCCGCAGCGGGGGTGCATCACAGGTGCCACGAACAACGCGGTTTTCAATCCAGCACGATGCGCAAGCGAGCCGACACCAATATCTGCGCTCCAGCGCACTGACTGACACTTGCGAAGCACTGGCGATGTATCTCCTCAGCACCTAGCAATGGCTGTACTCAGCCGTTGACACTGACTAGCATTACAACGCTGGCAAACAGAAAGCGGTGATGTTGGGTGGACTGACCCACAGCACGTAGCGCAGCTCAATCAAAAAGTCAGGCCGCACTGCATGACCGCGCTGCTCGCCGAAAGCCGTCCGTTTCGAGCCTCAAATGCCGCCCTTGCGGATAGCCTGCTGCTTGTCCGCTGGCAGTCGCGTATCTGTGTTGATGCTGTCGCTTGTCGGATATTTCAGCAATCCAGTGCCTAGCTTTTTGGCATTCATTGCCATGGCTTTTGCTAACGATGTGAATTTTGAGTCTGCGCTAAATAAGCTGGGTTTTCCGCGCCATGAAAACGTGGAGGAAGACGAAAACTCGGTGGAATCTTTTTTGCTCATTTTTATTCCTATTCCCCGTCCTTCTTTTCAGGCGCTGGCGCTGCCTCTTCCTTCTTGTAGTCGCCGATGATTCCCTTGGCTGGACAGACGTTGAAAAGCGCGCACTTCTTGCATCCGACGGCGATCGCAATGGGGCATAGGGTCATGAGGGTCTCCTTCAGGGATGTGGAGTTGAAGTTTATACCCTTCGCAACGAGCGGCGCGACAGCCTCGTGCAGCTTGTCAAGGGCGAACCCGTTGCCACTGACTGACGCTACAGACTCACGCGATAGGTAAGTGGTGATGTTGGGTGCGATGCCATCAGCGCGAAGCGCATTCATTTGGCAATGTACCCAGCATGACCGCGCTGGTGGTGTCATACTTGGCCTTATATGGATGCCTCCCGGCTAGCAAACACAATTTGCTAAGTTTTGTGAAGAAGTCGGCTGCTCACTTATATCCGGCCTTGTTTGCGTGGTTTGACTGGTTTCCCAGTCTCGCCCGCTGGCCCCGATGTATATCCGCCGACAAGCACCTCATCTCTAGAGCGGACTTTTTATGTCCGTGCCCAAATACAGGTTTAGCTCGTCCCGGTCTGACCTATTTCACATCACTTGGCTCTTTGCCACCTACTAGCCTTCCAAGGCTAAGACCATATCCTTTCGTTTAAGTTGGTTGATAAATGGGCTCGTCCGTTTGTCATGCCGACATTGGCCTGACGCTCTTGAAACCTCGTTGGTAAGCCTGCTCTTTGGCCCCTTGGCCGTTATGGGCCCAGATCGTTCGGGCCATCTTGGCCGCCTGTGCCACTATTCCCCTCATTCGCCGGCCTGCGCGCCTTCAAACCCTCAAGCCACGCCCCCGGCTCCTTGGCATGACTGAGCACACTTCGGGCACCGTGGATGAGCAATGTGCGCAAGTAGGTGTCCCCGCGCTTGGAGATACCGCCCAAACGGGTCTTGCCCCCGCTTCCCGTCTGTTTGGGCACCAGGCCTAGCCAGGCGCAGAACTCTCGGCCCGACTTGAAGGCGCTGGCCTCCCCCATGGTGGCAATGGCCGCTGTTGCCGTCAGCAGTCCGACCCCGGGGATCTGGGCAATGCGCTGCATCGCCGCATCTGCCTTGAGCTGTAAGCCCAAGCGTTTCTCGATGGCCAGCATGTCGGCACTCATGGCCTTGATGCGCAGGACTTGCTCGCGCAGGCTGTCGGCCACCATTTGGGCCACCATTTGGGGCAGGCTATGGCTGAGCGCGTCAAGCGCGGCCTCTACGTCCTTGAACAGGGCATTTCTGCCCTTGGCAAAGGTGGCACCGAATTCGTACAGCAGTCCGCGCAGGGCGTTGGTCTGCATGGTGCGCATCTTCATCATAAGTTGGCGCTGACGGTGCAGGGTCAGTGTGAGTGGTGCAGCACGATCAATTGAGAGGCGACTACTTTGAGCGCGTCCAGGTCCGTCTGGCGGGTCTGCATGGGGCGGTCATTCCATTTTCAGATCGACAGGCGATCAGGCCGTGGGCAGCACCATATCGGCCGTGCCGTGGCACACCCAGCGGGCGAATTCACGCGTTGTGTCAAGGCAGCCACCCGCCTCGGTGTACACCCCGCGCGGCTCACGGTAGCGTGCCATCTCGGCCATGATGCGCGCCATCTCGGCCGGGTCCTTGAGCGAGGCCGCCACCAGCGACTCGACCAAGCCCTCATCAATGCGCTCGTCGCCGTGCTCGTCAAGGTGCAGGCCGTGACGCCAGTGGTAGATTTCGAGACACTTGGCAGTCAGCGTATAGGCTTGCCCCTGCTTCCAGAAGTTGCTGAACAGGCCGCCGCCCAGGTACATCACCCAGGAGCCCTCAAAGCCTGATGCCTCCGATGACGGCTCATCGGGGTTGCGAAACCAGGTGCGGTCGCCGGGCACGAAATAGCGCGGCGGTAGCGGCGCCTGCATCGACCCCTGCTCACGCAGAAAAACATCATGGAATTCGCCCGACTTAATCGGACGCAAGGCCCACAGCGTCTCCAATTGCTGCAACAGGGCTGGGTTGCAGCGCGCTAGCTCCTGCGCAATACCCAGCAAAATGACGCACTCGGTGGCGCGGTAGCAAGAGAACGAGTACAAGGTGCCAGACACGTCGGGCTGTGTGGCCCGCGTCAGGGCGGTGACCAGTGACACCCCGGCCCGGATGACGAAACCCCGGTCTTCGTCGTAGCGCCAGCAGTCCTGCGGGCGCTGCGCCTGGCTGGTTTCAAAAGCCAGCGTCGTCTTGCGGGACGCCTGCACGATGTTGTGGCGAATGCGCACGCTCGACAGCAGCTCGTCGATGCTGGGAAACTCGAACACCTGCGGCCCCATCAACATGGCCACGACGATTTCCCGGGTCAGATCGTCGGGCCTGTTCAGGGTGTCAAGCTGCAGGCGTTCGCACAACTGCAGGGTGTCCAGACCGGGAGCCCACTGGTGCGCCCGAGCCTCATCGAGTCGCAGGCTGAAATAGGGTCCATCAGCATCTGCCCCGCTTTCAGCGCACACATGGGGCGCCAGATCAAGTGCGTGGAGCTGTTCCAGCACCTGCTGGCACACGGCCAGCGCGTCGCGGGTCTCGCGTCCCCGAATCCGAACGCCGCAACACCTCGGTTCATCTTGACTACCCATCTCGTTCATTTGTCTGCCTGTCTCCGTGTCCGTGGACAATTTTTTGTGTAGGCAATATACCCCAAATTAATTGTGGACTTGGGGCCGGACTAGCCCCGGGCAGGTGCCAGACTGAAGCGTCGGGGAATAGTTACTATTCCGAATCGTTTACGCCAACATGGCGGGCGTCGACCGTCGTGTCTAGACGCATGGCGATCCCTCAAAAATTCAAAATTCATAGCGCCTGACGCAATACTACCGAGGACCAGAGACTGTTTTCCCAAAAATTCTGAGTTGTCGGGTCGTGGCGCAGCAGCAAGCGGTCCAGCAGCGGTGCCAGCGGGGAAGGATAGGAAATTCAACCGCATGAGGCCAAGTATTCCACCAAAAAGTGGCCTCAAAATACGTGCTGACTCTCAGTCGTCGGCCTAATTACCCAAGAAATTGCGCCCCATAGTCAGCAACGACGCCTTTGGTGACCCCGTGGGCACAGCCCTACCCCGGCGCAGTCGTCGCTTTTTAGGTCAGCAGGTTCACCAGTCTGTGCGCTGATCTTCGGGGTAGTCGGGTGCTGATTGGTTTGCCATAACCCAGTGCGGCATAGCGTCCACACCCTCCCCAGGCTCCTGCGCACCACAGTCGTCCCACAGCGGCAGCCCGCGTGCCGGGGTGATGCGCGGGGCCTCAGCGTCCACCCCGATGTGCTCCAGTATCCTGGCGATGTCTGCGCTGTAGGTGATGAAGGCAATGATGCGCATGGGGCCGCCGCAGTGCGGGCAGATCAGCGGGAACACTTCGTAAATGCGGGCAATCAGCGCGGCGCGAAGGGAGCTTACCTCTGCGGAACAACGATGACGGTGTCGCCGCCGGTTGCGCCTTTGGCGCCGGTATTACCCGTGGCGCCAGTGGCGCCGGTATAACCCGTCGAGCCGGTAGAACCTGTAGCGCCCGTCGGGCCGGGAACGCCCACGCCAGCGCCCGTTGCGCCGGTTGAACCCATGGTCGCTGGGGTCAGGTCTTGCAATCAATCAGCAATTAGATCGAGATACCGCGTGACTTACAGATGCATGATTGCAAGACCTGACCTCTTCATTTTTGGCCCGGCAGAAATGAATGCTGGCGACCTGGAGACAGCACGGTTGTTTGGCAAACGCATCGCCGAAGTGTCGGCCAAGTTGCGCGCTTGAACTGAGGACTCTGGCGGTGTCTGTGCGATGCCAGCGCCGTCGGCTCTGCAAATGCGCTCAGCGCGTGATCGCCACCGGGAAGTCTGGAATGCCCTGCGGCACGATGGTCACGGGCGTCTGGGTGCCACGGGTCATGGCCTTGACCCGTTCGGAGATGTACAGGTCCAGCATCTTGTGCGTGATGCGGCCCGATCCGGCCGCGTCAGCCTTGCCGCTCAAGCCCTCGACCACCGCTCGGGTGAAGGCGCCATTGCCCCATTCGACTGACTCTTGCGAAAACTGACGGCCGGTTGATGCGGCAAACACTATGACGCCGTTTTCGGCGCTCGACAGTTCATTGACCACGGCGCTCAGGTCATTGCCGACACCGCGCCGGGCGGTCCCCAGCACGTTGCCCGCATGGCAGGTATCGATGAAGAACAGGGCCTTGCCGGGCAATGCGGACATGGTGTTGCGGATCTCGGTGAAGATCACGCTGGAGCGTTTGAGTTTGTCGACATCCGCGTCCTGCGGCAAGAAGTAGTAGACGCCGTCGCTGTCGTTGACGCCGTGCCCGGCGAAAAACACCACCGCGACGTCGCGCGCGGTCACCTCGCGACGAATCCACTCCAATGCGTCCAGGATGTCGTCGCGTTTTGCTTTGCTGTCTTGCAGCAGTCGGATTACGACCTTGCGGTACAGGTAGTTCTCTTGCCGTTTGAACACCGCGACGAAGTCGTTCGCATCTTTTGCGGCGTAGTCGAGCTGCAAAGCCGGGTCGCGGTATTTGCTGATGCCGACCGCGAGCACGTACAGGGCCGGGCGAAGGTCGGTGCCGACGGTAGCCGGCGGCAGCTCGCTTGGGGCGGGGGGCCGCGCCGTTGCCGTTGCTGTGCCCCTGGGTTCAACCCACTTGAGGCGTACCACGGCGGGTGACGAGAAGCCGTTGCGGTTCTGCGCAAACAGCATCAGCTCCACGTCTTGCGTCGGCAGCGTGATGCGCTGCGTGTAGCTCACCTCCGACTCACGCGGACTGCTGGGTGAGCGGCTCGGAATGCTGGTGGGCTCCAGCCACGGACCGGTGGCACTGTCGGGCAGCACCAGCATGTTGCCATTGACGCGTGCCCGCAGGCTCAAGGTTGGTGCGTCTCGGGGTGCGCGAACCGTGACGGTGAGGGTCTGCTCGCGCGCGCTGAAGGTGCTGCCGTCACTCGGTGTCAGGACCGTCACGAGTGGTGGCACGCTGAGTTCAATGGTGGGTGCGGCCAGCGTCGGCGACGTCGGCTTGGGCACATCGGCAGGGGCGGCCTGGCTTGGCCGATTGGCGACCAGATCGGCCTCTCGCAGCGCAGTGTCGAGGTCGGCCTTGAGCAGTACCTGGGCGATCACGTCGGGGCGCAGCAGCGTGGCGCGCAGGCGTGAGCCAGCAAAGAAGTCGGCCGCACGTGAAGGGCCGCGCGGGATCTGCCAGCCAAACAAATCCTCGCCACCAGGGCTTGCCAAATAGTGGCCTTTGGGGGTCCAGGCAACCCAACGCTTGCCGTCGCTGTGGGCCAGCAGGCTCAGTTGCTCGGCGCCGTCGCGGCTGCGAAACCACCGTATGGTGCCGTCACCGAAGCCGGCCAACACCCATCTGCCATCGCCAGAGACGTTGACCTGCCAGGCGGCACCGGGTGTGGGTACGCGCCATAGCTCGCTGCCATCGTTTTTGTAGAAGCGCAAGAAGAAGTTGGTGCCCAGGGCCAGGCCGGCACCGGCAGGGGCCAGCGCCGCGCTCATCGACAACTCGTTGTCGGTCAGTGGCAGCGATCGGCCATTGAGCTTGGGGCGCTGGCTTTCGAACCAATCGTCCACCCTGGCCCCCTTGCTGCTGGCGCTGGGCGCCAGCCAGGCCGGTTGCGGCGCACTCCACCGAGCCTGTGCCAAATCGAAACCCAAGACTCGGCTGGCGCTGCCCGTGGCGTCGGTGCCAAAGGCGATGGCACCACCATCGCGCGACACGCGAAAGGCCTGGCGTGCACCCCGAAAGTCTGGCAGTCCACTGGACTGAAGGTATTGGCCTGGTGCTGCGGACGCGCCCGGCGTGGTGTTGAAACCCAGCGGTGCCACCCAGCCCCAGGCCGGATCGGTTGCAGCAAAGACCAGGCGCCCGTCCGGCAAGGCCCGCAGGCCGATCACGCTATTGCGGGCCAACGCGGTGTCGGTGGCGGCGCCGCGACCCTGGTCGCTCCATTGACGCAGCAAATGCCGGCCGTCGGCCCTGCGCCAGGTCCCGGCCGCGAACAGTGTGCCGCCATCGCGCGACCACGTGAGCGCGTTGAGACTACCCTGGCTCACGCCGATCACGCCCGGAGAATAGGCTGTAGCCAGTGACGTAGCTGCCAACACCAACACGGCAGGTCGGTCAGAAAAGCCCACGGCGAGTTTGCTGCCATCGGGGGAAAACGCCACACCGAAAGGCTGGCCACCGCCCTCGGGACGGGCCGTCTGTATCGGCGTCAGTGTGCCTTGGCTCGGTTGGTAGAGGCGAACGGTCCCGTCGGCGCTGGCCGTGACCAGGCGCTTGCCGTCCAGACTGAAGTCGGCGCCGGTGACGTCGCCAGAGTACTGCCGGTCGCTGGCTGTTTCTCGGCTGCTGCGCCAGTTCGAGTCCGAGCCGAACAGTCGGATGCCGTGACTGCCCCACAAGCCAACCAGCAACGTGCGGCCATCGGGCGCGAATGCCAGGTGCGTGATGGTGTTGGGCAAGCCCGTAATGCGCTGCAGCATCTGCCCGCCCGCGCGCTCGAACAGGTAGACGTCGTTGTCAGCCGACCATCCGCCCACCGCGACCACGCCACCATCCGGCGTGATGGCGGCGGCGAACAGCTTGCCATCGTTGCCGGGGCCAATCGGTGGCCTCAGTGTTTGCAGCAAAGCCCCGTTGGACAGGCTCCAGATTCGAGCCGTCTTGTCTTCGGCTGCGGTCACCGCGAACTGGCCAGCTGCATCGATGCTGAGGGCGCGAATCGGTGCCGCGTGCGCACCGACTTCAATGCGCAGCACTGGCTCGGAGTTGGGCGGCGCTTGCGCCATCGCCATACTCACTGAGCACAGCGTCAACGCCAGCGCGCACAGGAGTCGACCGACGTGACACGGTGCCAATCGGCGCCAGGCCGCTGGCTGCCCGCCTTGCCGCGCCGCAGACCTGTTCCAGCCGATGCCGGTCACGCCAGTGCTTGCATCACGAACAGGGGACGGGCTTGAACTCGATGCGCCGGTCCAGTGCGTCGGAAGGATCCTCGCGCCCGGTTGCCACCAGCGCATCCTTGGACCCATAGCCGCGCGCGCTGAGATGCTTGGCAAGATCCTTTCGTTCCTCGATCAGGCGTTGCCTGACGTACTCCGCGCGTTGCAGCGAGACGCGTTCGTTCAGGGCTTCCGACCCAGCGCGGCCGGTGTGGCCGGCAATCTCCATGCAGCCGCCGGTGCTGGTCGTAAGTTGGGCCGATTGTTTGGCCAACTCCTTGAGCCAGCGGTCATAGGGCAGGCCATCCTTGGCAAAGCCGGTGGCGCCCGGCTGGAAGCCGAACTTGACCGCCAGCCGTTTCGCACCCAGGCCTTGCTCGGTGATTTTGGCGAACGCTTGCATCGCGGGTTCACGTCGACCCAAGCGAAGGTTGGACAGGTAGACGCCAGTATACACCCGCGGCTGGTCGCCTGCGGGATTGCGTAGCAGTGCCGTAAACAAAGCGAGGGACTCCTTGTACTTCTTGTTGTTGTAGGCCTGAGTGGCTTCGTCGATGCCGGCAATGGCCGCGACCTTGTCCAAGTACGCAGGCTGGATCGGGTCACCCGCCTTGGTGCCCTGGCAGGTCTTGATATAGCCTTCAACGATACGGTCATTGACCCACAACGGCGCATCGCGAAAGTAGGGCAACGGGCTGGGGTCCACACCGCCAGTTTGAGAGCGGGCAAAGCCCTTGCTGACGATCTTGCCGGTCTTGAGGTCGGCCAGAGCAAAGCAAACCCGGTACGCATCGCGCTGGCCATCGCCTTTGCCTTGCAGGTTGATCGGCGTGAAGGTGCCGATGAACACCAACGGCAGCGCCGACAGGTTGGCGGGGTTCAAGGGCTTCCACTGAAACTGCGTAAAGTCGCTGCCCATCAGGCCGATTACCTTCTTCTCAACCGCGGCCGTCGCCAGCGACCGCAACCCGGTCGAACCATCGACCAGCGGGTCGATGATGACGTTGTATTTCTGCCCCGCCGGCAACTGGGCCTTGCCAAACAGGTCGCGCGCGGCAGCCATGATGGCTTCGTCGTGGGGCAGCGCAACGGGAGGCGGCGCAGGGGTTGGCGTGCTTGGCGGCGGTGTCGGCTGGGCCGTCGTCACGCTGGCGGCAGGCGGCAGCTGGCTGGCGGCAGGCGGCAGCTGGCTGGCGGCAGGCGGCAGCTGGCTGGCGGCAGGCGGCAGCTGGCTCGCGGTTTCAGGGGCTGCGCAAGCGATCAAACCGGCGCAGAGCGCGAACGCCCCAAACCACTGGACCTGCGATTTGGCCGACTGGCCGACTGGCTGTAGGCTTGAGGGATGGTGCATTTTTGGCGTCTCCAACAACGACCGTCGCGGCGCGACGAAGCTCGCTCGAATCACTGTAGCAGAGTGGATCGGGTTTGTCTTCCACTACGCCGGCATACCGTATGGGCTGAGCGCCGTTGGGCGCGCGATTGGTCAGAGAATTAGGGTCAGACTCCAATTAGTCACATTCGCTACAAATAGCATGGCTGTCCACGCCCGTTTTTATTGATCTACAGCCCGATTTGGCGTTCAAAATTGATCAAAAACAATAAAGCCGTGCCCTAAAAGTTCTTCAAAAACCAAAAAACTGCTTTTGAAGGGCTTTTTACCCACTTTCCCAATGCCAAAAAGTAACCGCAGCCCAATAAAGGCACAGCCGATTTGTGGCGTGGTTCAAAATCGGGTTTTTTCGGGTGGCCATCATAGGCATTCAAAAGTCACATTGTCAGTGTTACCCAAAAACGTTACTTTTTGGGTTCTTCGTTAATTTCACTGTGATTTTTCCCTCACGCCATTCCCAACTCCAACTTTCCGCAATGAAACAGAATTCTTGCCCGTTAGTTGGTGAAGTTGCGAAACCCACGGGCGTTGGCCTTAATGAGCTGGATGGCGCTGTTGAAACCTTCAGCGCAGGCATTGCTGATTCTGTGGCGGCTGTAGTTGAGCAAACCTGTCTCGTGACGCCTGAGCATCTTGACTACCTTTTTGACTGGCTCCAGGCGACTGCGCATGGCGTTGTTGGACCACGCGCCAAAGAAACGTTTGGCGGCACCCTTGTAGCTATAACTCCAGAACTGGGTGAAGTTCTCCTTGATGCACCATGCCCGACTGGTCTTGAGGTTGAGCTGGTTCAAGGCTCGAAACGAGACCGCCTCAGCGCTGCGCCCATCGGGATACTTCTTGAGCCACGCCCATTTGCTGCCCGTCAATGGCGATGTGCCCGCTTGGGACAACCTGCGGTGCTCTTGCTTTCGCACCGTGTCCACCGCCTCGCCGAGGTACTTGGAGATGTGAAACTTGTCATGCACGATGTCGGCTTGGGGCAGGCACGCTTTTGCTGCCCTCATGTAGGCCGGCCACATATCCATGGCTACCGCCTTGACCGATGCGCGCTGGGTCAGCGTGAGCGTTTCAAGCAGACTCTTGGCAGCTTCGAGCTTTCGCTCAGGCACCAGATCGAGCACCGCGAGCGGTCGATATCGGTCAAGATGCTGGCGTAGCTGTGGCCTTTTTCAGAACTCTTTTCATCAATCCCAAGGTACGATATTTTTTCCTCCTTGCGGCGCAGCATGCCGCGCTCCATGGCACTGACCATGATGTCATTGACGGTGCTCCAGGACAGGCGCGTGAGATTGCACACCCCTTGGGTCGTCGGACAGACTTCAAGCAGTTTGATAACAAAACCAGCCATCAAGGTGGTGATCCGGCTGTAGCGCTCCGCCCAGGGCACGGTCAGTTCCTCGACCGTCCCATCGCTGTACTTGAGTTGCGGCACGCGCGCTTTGATGATGGTCTCAAACTGGCAGGTGTCCAGGTGTCGCCACTGACGTTCGCTCCAGCCGTTCACATGCGCTCTCTTGGTGGCGTCCGTGGGGTCCGCCCACACTTGACCCTTCTTGAGAACGACCTCGACCACCACGCGCTGATCTGCCAAAGAAAGATCAACCGTCTTGACCGACCACGGCGTCTTCAGTCCAAGAAGGTGTTCGTACAGCGTTGTGTCTTATTCAAATTCCCAATAAAAACAGTAATAATATACTCCTTATTACAAGGAGCATATATGGCCAGACCTGTCACCGGCATGGCGTATTTGGGTGATGCACGCGCTTTCCGTGACAACGCCAAAACGGCTGAGGACTTGCGCCTTGCTTTGGCGGTGCTGCTGCCGCTCGAGCAGGGTTTGAGCCTCAAGCAGACCGCGGACATCATTGGGCGTTCGGTGAGCGTCACCTGTAGCATGCGAACTCGATTTGGGCGCGTCATCGAAGGTGTGCAAGCTGTTCCGCAGCACAAGCAGCAACTTCGCAATCGCGCGCATGCTGACTTGATGATTGAGGCTCAGGTGCTTAATGAGGTTCTTGCCAATGCCGCCACGGGCGGTGTGGTCATCATTCCCAGACTCAAGCCCGCCATTGAGGCCAAGTTGGGCAAGTCCATCGCGCTGTCGGGAATCTACAGGATGCTGGCGCGTCACGGCTGGCGCAAACTTGCGCCCGATACTCGTCACCCCCAGGGCAACCCGGCTGCGCGTGAGGAATGGAAAAAAAACTCCCCAGCGATCTGGCTCAAATCGTAGCCTCGTTTGCCAAAGCACAACCCCTGAGGTTGATGTTCCAGGACGAAGCGCGGTTTGGTCGCATCAGCGATACCTGCTATTGCTGGGCTAAAAGGCCCATTCGCCCGATGGTGCAGGCCATGCTCACGCACCAGTACACCTATGCGTATGGTGCGGTCAGCCCGATAGATGGCAGATTCGACTCACTGGTGCTGCCGCATGTCAACGGCCACTGCATGAAGTTGTTCATCAATGAAATCGCCAGCCGCTACCCGCAAGAGAACATCGTCATGGTGGTCGATGGGGTGGGTTGGCACAAAACCGAATTCAAATTGCCAGAGAACTTGAAGCTGCATTTCTTGCCGCCGTATTCGCCGGAACTCAATCCACAGGAGCACATCTGGGACGAGCTACGAGAGAAGTGGTTTCACAACATCGTATTTGACAGCCTGGATGCCCTAGAGGATCAGCTTGTGACAGGCCTGAAGGCCTTGGAAACCAATCCCACTGTCGTGAAATCAATCGTAGGATTGGATTGGATAATTAATTGCATTTCTAATGGGAATTATAATTAGACGGGAAAATACGGCATGAAACAAAAAACCCGCGTATCACTAGGATTGGCGCGGGTTTCGTGTACTGCAATGGACGGGATAAAACAATGTCCTGGCGGAAGCGGTGTCCTTCGTATCGCTAGCATTTATAAGGGTTTCAAGAGGTTATTTTCAGCGTAACCCCATCCATACCCCCATCCGGGAAAGTGTACCCCTTACCTCGCAGGCGCGCCAGCGCCGCTCTTCTCCCCCGGTTTGCGCGCGGGCTGAGGGCGCCCCCTTGGGGGCAGACGGGCAGACCGCGCAGGCCAAAGCCGCGCAGCGGCAAGGCCGAGGGTGGGCGGGGGCTGACACAACATGAATGGCCGCAGGCCACTGACCAAAACGAAGCGCGCAGCGCCTGACTAATGCCACGGTGCAGGCACACGACAGTTTCCAGCGTAGGCCATTTTGCATAACGCCTTATTTGGAAACCCGAAGGGCGCTTGCGGTGCGTGACACCAAATGAGCATTAGCGATTGACTGCCACGCACTTTCTAAATGGGGGCGTTATGTAAAAGCGAAGCGGGTGGCCGCAGCGGGGGTGCGTCACAGGTACACGCAGGCGATGACTGATCCAGCACGATGCGCAAGCGAGCCGACACCAATGTCTGCGCCACAGCGCACTGACTCACACTTGCGAAGCACTGGCTGTGTTTGTCTTCGCTGGCGTGTGGTAGCGGCGTACCCCGCCGGTTCCATTGGCCAGCGCGGGTCCCAAAGCGGTGATGCCGGGTGCGCTGGCAATGGTGGTACTCCGGCCATTGTCGGGCGCGCTCGGCTTGACCGCGCTCCCCGCCGGGCGCGTAGCGGCTCGGCTCTTCCGCCGTGCTCTTGGCAATGGCTGTACTCAGCCGTTGACACTGACTAGCGCGATGTCGCTGGCAAACGGAAAGCGGCGCACGGCCGCGCTGCTCGATGTGGCAGATCCTCTCGCAGGCGGCAGCGTGTCTCCTGGCCGGGGCGGTATTCCGCCATGGCCTCTGACTGTCGCTACAACGCTGGCAAACGGGAAGCGGTGATGTTGGGTGCGTTGCCACGAGCGCAAAGCGCATTCAATCGGCAATGTGCCCAGCATGACCGCGTTGGTGGTGGAATACTTGGCCTCATGCGGTTGAATTTTCCATCCTTTGGTTCTTTTTTGTGTCATACTTGGCCTCATGCGGTTGAATTTCCTATCCTTAGGCCCGTATCATTAAGACTGATTGCTGCATAGCGGCTGCGCACTGCGGCGACGCATCGGGAAAGCGGCATTCCTCAGTTTAGTGCATCTCATGCGAAAGCCAGGTGGCAATCGCGTGTTTTCAACGACAGAACAGAACAAACATGGCCAAGCCCGACATCAGTATTTTCAGCCCCGACACCCTGGGCAAGCCGCTCGGACAGTATTCCCAGATGACCCGGGTCAAGGCCTCGGAGTTCCTGTTCATCGCCGGCCAGCTTGCCGCCGACAAGGCAGGCAACGTCATAGGCGCCGACGATTTCGACAAGCAGTGCATGCAGGTCTTCGCCAATATCGAGACCGCGCTCAAGGCGGTGGACGCCGGCTGGGGCAATATCGTGCAGTTCACGACTTATCTCGTGCACTCGCAGGACATTCCCAAATTCATGAAATACCGCCAGCGCGAATTTCCCAAGATGTTCCCCACCGGTGCCTACCCTCCCAACACCTTGCTGATGGTCGATCGCCTGGTACAGGAACCCTTTCTGGTTGAAGTCCAGGTCATCGCGGCGCTTTGATGACCGAACAAAGCTTTGATTTCCGCGGTATCCCCGTCCACTACGTCGAGGCCGGCAGCGGCTTGCCCATCCTGATGATCCACGGTTCGGGGCCTGGCGCTTCGACCCAGGGCAACTGGGGTCTGGTGCTCGAGCCCCTGGCCAAGCGCTAGCATGTTGATCCTAAGGGTGGGCATGTGGCTCCAGTCAAACTGACAGAGGCTACAGGCCCAACGGGTTGGTTTACATGCGCAACACCATGCCTACCGGCGATGTGTGTGTTAACCCGATAAGCACGGCTTGAAGATGTCGTGGGCCTGTACATGTCGCCCCCGGAGCACGCGCTGGTGCTGTGCTGTGACGAGAAGAGCCAGGTGCAGGCGCTGGACCGTACGCAGCCCGACTTGCCCATGAAGAAGGGGCGTGCGGCAACCATGACGCACGACTACAAGCGCAACGGCACGACGATGCTGTTTGCCGCGCTCAACGTGCTCAATAGTCAAGTTATCGCCCAGTGCCAAAAGCGCCACCGCCACACCGAGTGGTTGAACTTTCTCAAGCAAATTGACCGCGAGACGCCCAAGGACAAGGCGCTGCATCTAATCGCCGACAACTACGCGACCCACAAACATCCGGTGGTGCAGAACTGGCTGGACAAGCACCCGCGCTTTCATATGCACTTCACGCCCACGTCGGCCTCTTGGCTGAAACATGGTTGAGCGCTTCTTTCGCAACATCTCGGTCAATCGCTTGCGACTAGGTGTGTTCACCAGCGTGCCAGAATTGGTTGAGGCCATCCATGAATACGTTGCACACCACAACACCAACCCCAAGCCATTCATCTGGACAAAAAGCGCCCACGATATCCTGCAGAAGGTCATTCGCGCCAACAGTCGGTTAAGTTCCAAACAGAATGAAGCACTACACTAGAAAGTTGCCTGCGCTTAATCAGTGCCTTGCTGTCCGAACAAGATGAGGAGTGGATGACCGCAAAAATCTATCTGACCATGAAACCCTGAGCACTGCAAATCACCAACACCCAAAACTAAGTTTCGGAAATTTACAGAAAAGAAGTTACTTTATCGTTAGTTTGAATATAATGGCATAGTAATGCACATTCGACAGTATCGATTGTACAGGAGGCCTTTCATGGAGAACTTCAAGATGGATAAGCTATTTCGCTTCGCAGCCTGCATTGCCTGCGCATTTGCAGCCGTGTTGACGACGACGGTCCTGGCGCAGACCTATCCATCCAAACCCATACGCGTGGTCGTGCCCTACGCCCCGGGCGGCTCGATCGATTTCATCAGCCGGCTACTCGCGCTGCGCCTCACCGACGGCATGGGGCAGGTCGTGGTCGTCGACAACCGCCTCGGCGCGGGCGGGACGATAGGCATCGATAATGTCGCCAAGGCCGCGCCCGACGGCTACACCTTGCTGGTCGTCGATCCTTCGATCGTGATCAACGCCAGCCTCGGCGCCAAGCTGCCCTACGCGCTCAAGGACCTGCAGCCGATATCGGTGCTGACGACCGCGCCGCTGGTCCTCACCGTGCCCATCAGCCTGCCCATCAAGGACGTGTCGGGCCTGCTCGATTACGCCAGGGCGAACCCCGGCAAGATCAATTTCGCTTCCCCCGGCATCGGCACCACGCCGCACATGGCAGGCGAGATGCTACGCCTGCGCAGCAAGCTACAGATCGTCCACATTCCCTATAAGGGCAGCGTCCCGGCCCTGGCCGACCTCGTGTCCGGCCAGGTGCAGATGGCCTTCAGCAGCATCACGCCCGCCCTGCCCTTCCTCAAGGACGGGCGCCTGCGCGGCCTCGCGACCTCCGGCACCCAGCGGGCTACGGCCCTGCCGGACCTGCCCACGGTCGCCGAAGCCGGCGTCCCCGGTTTCGAAGTGCTGTTCTGGACCACCCTGTTCGCCCCGGCGGGCATCCCGCAGGACGTACTCACGAAACTGCATGCCGAGACCACCAAGGCCCTGCAGCACCCGGAAATGCGCGCCGCCCTCGCCAGGGTGGGCGAAACTCCCAGTGGCACCAGCGTCGAGGGCGCAGTCAGCTTCGTCAACTCTGAGCACGCAAAGTGGGCAAAAATCATCAAGGAAAGCGGTTTGAAAGCCGATTGATGCCCGACTCAGCTCATCCCGCCCACTACGCTACGAGGATCGAATGAAAAATCGTAACTATTCAGCCTACCCCGACAACACAGGCTGATGCGGCTGACCTTGGAAGTGAGGATCAACGCATGGAACAGATCGCGGCCTTGCTTGCGCAGGGTGGTCAGATAGGAGCGAGCGATGCAGAAGGCATCAGCGCCTTGCGTGGTGCGCTCCATCGGCAACAACTGGATCGGAGTGCTCGGGATCCTGACCGATCTGGGATTCTGCTATCTGCGCAACTTCGCCCTGGCATCGCGAAATCCGTGACTGAACAACATAGCCAACATAGCTCTAGCGAGGAGAAAAAGTGATCATCGATATTCACTGCCACCCCTTCGGCAACGCCGGATGCGGGATCGTGGACCGGATCAAGGCGCGGCGGGACGCGGTGCTGCTGAGGCGGCGCGACCCGCGCATGTTCGAGGAGAACTGGGGCACGCTGAACGATGAGAGCAGCGGGCTGATCGAGGACATGGATGCCAATGGCATCGACAAGGCCATCATCCAGCCGTCGATCGGCGAGGGTCCCGAAATGGTCATCGAAGCCGTGAAGCGCCATCCGAGCCGCTTCGTCGGCTGCTTTATGACGGGCTCGTTCGACTTCTACGGCGGGCCCAATTCCCCAGATTCGAAAAAGATCTTCGAGAAGCCGGACATCGGTCGCTTTGCCGATACGGTCAAGTACAACGTAGAGGAGCTTAAGCTCAAGGGAATGGGTGAAATCGCGATCGGCCACTTCACGCGCGAATCCTCTCCGCATGAGATCGCGAAGGATCTTATGCCTATGATGAACGTGCTTGCGAAATACCGCATCCCGGTCATGTTTCCCACTGCCTGGACGCAGTTCGGTACGCGCCTGTACCACGGCCTGCCGCTGTTCATCGACGATCTCGCCGAGCGCTATCCGGAGGTGCCGATCGTCCTAGTCAAGATGGGGCGCGGCTACTCTTTCATCTATGAAATGTGCCTCGCCGTTGCCTTCAAGCACGAAAACATCTACCTGGAAACCTCGCAGGCGCGTCCCGAGCATATCCGCCAGGGCGTATCCGAGCTCGGCGCCAACCGCGTCGTGTTCGGGACTGACTGGACCGGCACCTGGAGGGCCTTATATGCGCAGAAAGGCGGCATCTACAAAGCCAACATGGACGTAATCAACGCTGCCGAGCTCACGGCCGAGGAGAAAGCCTGGGTCTGCGGCCATACCACTGCCACGCTTTTCAACATCGGTACAAGTGGCTGACACTCCTATGCAAGAAAAGATCTTCGAGTTTCAGGGTATCCCCGTCCACTACGTCGAGGCCGGCAGCGGCTTGCCCATCCTGATGATCCACGGTTCGGGGCCTGGCGCTTCGACCCAGGGCAACTGGGGTCTGGTGCTCGAGCCCCTGGCCAAGCGCTATCATGTGTATGCCATGGACCTCATCGGTTTCGGCAAATCGGGCCGCAAACTCGAGCCGCCCTACTTCGATTTCCCGCTGTGGCTCGCGCAATGCCGCGACATCATCAGCCGCATGCCCGGCGAGCGCGTCGGCGTCATCGGCCATTCGATTTCCGGCGCGCTCGCGCTCAAGCTCGCCGCCGTCGAACCGCGCATCGCCAAAGTCATGACCACTGCCACGGTCGGCGCGGTATTCCCGCTCTCGGAGGCCTCGCTGCGCACCTGGACCTTCCCGAAAAACCGTGACGACCTGCGCTGCACCGCCGAAGGCCTGATCCACGACAAGACGCTGATCGACGAAGCCTACCTGTCGGGCCGTGAAAAGGTGTTGTTCTCCGGCGACTACGAGGCCTACTTCAGCAAAATGTTCGAAGGCGACAAGCTGCGCTATATCGACCAGGCCGTGCTGGGTGCCGAGGAGTTGTCCAAAGTGAAATGCGAGGTGCTGATGGTGCACGGCCGCGAGGACACCGGTTTCCCGGCCGAGCCGCTGACCCTGACCGTGAGCCGCTCCATCCCGCATGCCGACGTGGTGCTGCTCGGGCGTTGTTCTCATTCAGTCGCGTTTGAGCACCCGCAAAAATTCATCTCCCTCGCTGAAGGATTCTTCGGATGAAAGCCGCCCCCCGCTCCGCTAAAAAGCCAATTGCCATCAAAGGCTATGTGCTCAAGGGCAAGCTCATCAACGGCACGCTCAGCGCGCCGGTCGCCAATGGTGCCGTCGCGACTGAGGGCGAGCGCATCGTCTGGGTCGGCAAGGCCGCCGCGCTGCCGAAAAAATACCAGTCGGACGAATACGAAACCATTGACCTGCCCGGCCGCAGCATCATGCCCGGCCTCATCGACGCGCACACCCACATCTCCTTCGGCGAAGCGCGCTCCGAAGAGGAACTGGCGCTGTACACGCCGGTCGAGTTCCGCACCCTCAAGGCCATCTGGAACGCCAAAAAAGTGCTGCAGGCCGGCGTCACCAGCGCATTCGACGCCGCCACCACCTACAACATCGCGCAGTCGGTGCGCGATGCCATAGACAGCGGCATGTTCGACGGTCCGCGCTTTGCGGTGGCGGGCAAGCAACTCACCTCGCATCAGGGCCTGGAAGACTCCTTTCCCAACGAAATGCAGTTCCCGCCCGGCCAGGCCGGCGTGCTGGTGAAAAACCGCGATGAAATCATCGAGCAGATCCGCTACCAGGCCAAGGACAACGTCGATGCCATCAAGGTCTCGGGCTCCAACGACTCGCTGATCAAACCCGATTCGCTCGATGGCGCCGCCTTCAGCCTTGAGGAATTCAAGATCATCGCCGACGAGGCCCACCGCGTCGGCAAGATCTGCGCCGTGCATGCGCGCTCGCGCGATTCCATCCTGTTCGCCGCCAAGGCCGGCTTCGACATCATTTTCCACGCCTCCTTCATCGACGATGAGGGCATCGACTGGTGCCTGAAGAACAAGTGCGTGATCGGGCCGACGCTGCCGCTGCTGGTGAACATCATCGAAGCCAGTCCCGACGGCCCCATCACCGAGGCGTTCAAGCGCGAGGTCGATGCCGCGACAAGGAACCTGGCCAAAGCCTACCGCGCCGGCGTGCCGCTGATACAGGGCTCGGAGAGCGGCTGGTCGCCCATTCCCTACGGTGAATGGCATGCGCGCGAAATGCAGATTTTCGTCGAGTACCTCGGCATGACGCCGCTCGAAGCCATGCACACGGGCGCGCTCGCCGCGACCAGTATATTCAAGCGCTTCGGCCACGAGATCGGCAAGCTTGAAGCGGGCCGCTATGCCGACATCCTGGTCGTCGATGGCGACCCGACCAAGGACATCACGCTGCTGCAAAAGCCATCGCGCTTCGATTTCATTTTCAAGGGCGGGCAGCCGATAGACCGCACGCCCCCTGCGCCGCGCCAGCAGATGTACTACGAGCGGCACAAGATATTCCTCAACGGGGTATTCCATTACGACCAGAGCGCCGGCAAGGGTGTGCTGGTCCGCTAACGCACGCGCCCGCTGTGACGACTGCGGACACGACTTCCTGGTCGCTTTCTCCTGCAAGGGCCGCGGTGTCTGCCCCTCGTGCAACACCCGGCGCATGGCCGAGGCGGCGGCGCATCTGACCGACCATGTCTTCCCCCGCCTGCCGGTGCGCCAGTGGGTGCTGTCTGTTCCCAAACGCCTGCGCTACTACCTGCAGCGTGACAAGGGCGCGCTCAATGCGGCACTGCGCATCTTTCTGCGCGTGGTGCAGCAGAGTCTGCAGGCACATTGCCCCGGTGCGGCAAAGGCAGACCCCGCCAGCCTGCACCTGGGCGCGGTCGCCTTGCGTCCACCGCTTTGGCTCCAGCCTGAACACGCATGTGCACTTCCATGTGTGCGTAGTTGATGGGGTGTTTGAGGTGCAGCCAGACGGTGTAACTTTTCACGCAGCCGCAGACCTTGATGAGGGCACTTTTTGCCAGGTGCAGGCCAACGTGCGCAAACGCATCCTGCGCGCCTTCGTGGCACGCGGCCACCTTGAGGCATGTGACGCCAAAGACATGGCCGCCCGTGCATCTTCCAGCAGCCACGGTGGCGGCTTCTCAGTCGATGCCGGGGTGCGTATCGAGGCACCTGACCGCGCAGGGCTGGAGCGTTTGCTGCGCTATTGCGCCCGCCCACCGTTTGCTATGGAGCGTCTGAAGCAGCTATCAAAACAATAGCTACTGTTTCAGGGCTTGTTCTTGTTATGCCTGAACTCCCAGGGTGGCACTGGGTCAGCATCACGCCATAGACCGCGCTTACCAGCTCTGGCCGCATCTTCTGCCGCCTCGTACAGCCTTTGATCATTGGGTGACTGCTCACGCTGATACTGCCGATAGAACCACGCCATGCCGCGCTCGACCTGCACCAGGTTGACATCCTGCCCGTTGACCAGCACCTTACCGATTTGCCGCCCGTACTTGTCGCGCTTGGTGGTCTCGACATTCACCGTCTTGTCGAACGCAAGTTCAGACAGTGATTCTTTTGAGCGGTTGCCGAATGGCTGCTTTTTCTCGGGCGCATCAATACCGGACAGTCGAATCTTGTGCTGCACCTTGGCGGCATCCAGCACGGTGATGGTGTCGCCATCGGCAATGCTCACAACCCGGCCCGTGATCGTTTCAGCGTTGGCAGTGCAGGCCAGCGCCAGCAACAGGCATACAAGGGCTTTTCTCATGATGGGGCTACGTCTTGCCGCCGACAACAATACGCCAGCCTTGGCAGCGCCCGCACGATCTTCATGGTTTCGCAACGCAGTGTTTTTGTAATGCAGCGGAATGCCGGTCTGCTGGTCGGCAAGCTCACTTCCAGCACTCCACCAGCACGGTAAAGCCTCTGGCTTTTTCTGCAATCGCCGTGGGCGCAAGCGGCTTGTCGGAGCTGGCGCTGTCGTAGTTCACGCTGTTGGCGTCCAGGAAGGCCCGCAGCACGTTCACGTGAATCGCGAAGTTGACGTTTTGCGCTATGTCGCCGGTGATCTTGGCCAGCCTGATCGCGTCCAGCTTGGACACCACCACGCCCATCAGGTTGCCGGCCGAGTCCAGCATCGGCCCGCCGCTGTTGCCGGGCTGCACCGGTGCGGTGATCTGCAGATAGCGCGTGTCGCCCCCCAGGCCCGACAGGCTGCTGAGGTTGCCGGTGGTCATGTTAAAGCCCGAGAGCAGGCCGCGCAGCGGGTAGCCCGCTACCGCCACCGGCTCGCCCACCGCCGCGCGCTGCGCCCGCAAGCTGGCGCTGGGGCCGGGCAGATTAACTCCCAGCAAGGCCAGGTCGCTGCGCGCATCGCTGCCGCGTACTTGGGCTGCGATGCCGTTGACGCGCAGGCTGCTGCAGCCGTCAATCACATGGTGGTTGGTGACGATGGCACCGCGCGCCACGCGAAAGCCGCTGCCTGTGCTGTCGGCTTGGGCCGACGCAGGGGCCGGGCGGCTGGGGGCAATGTTCGAGCCTTCGGAGTCAGCGGTACTTCCACCGGGGACGCTGCTGGATTGCACGGCGGTTTTGGGCTTCCAGTTGCGCGCGGAGACTTGGGCCGCTGCGCGTTGCTCGGGTGACAAGCGGCGCTCCACAAAATCACGGTTGAGTACGGCAACTTGATCCCCCTGTGCACTGGCCAGCAGATACCAGAAATAGGCCATTTGTTCGTCCTTTGGCACGCCCCGACCTTGGTGATACATCCAGCCCAGCAAGGACTGCCCATCGGCATACCCCTGCTCGGCGGCTTTGCGGTACCACGCCACGGCCTGCTGCTCGTCCTTGGGCACGCCGTCGCCGCCGATGGCATATATCAAGCCCAGTGAGGACTGCGCCTTGGCATACCCCTGATCGGCGAGTTTGCGGTACCACATCACCGCCTGCTGGTTGTCCTTGGGAACGTCTTGGCTGCCGACGGCATATATCAAGCCCAGCCAGGACTGCGCGGCGTACTCCCCCTGCTCGGCGGCTTTGCGGAGCCACACCACGCCCTGCTGCTCGTTCTTGGGCACGCCGTCGCCGCCGGTGAAATACATCACGGCCAGGTCGAACTGCGCACGGACATCCCCCTGCTCGGCCAGCTTTTTAAGCCTCGCAAAAGCCGTGCGGTCATCCCCGCGCTCAATGGCCGCACGCTCAAAGGCCGCACGCCACTCCTCCTTTGACATTGAAAACGCCTGCGCCTGCACAGGCACCCACGCGCCCGTGGTGAGTGCCAGCGCCAGCAACAAAGAACGGATCAAACTTTTCATGGATGAAGGCTCCTTTGGGGTGAGTGCCATCAAAGTAATGGCAATTTTTTCGTAGCCACACACATTCTGCCGTATATATACAGCAAAAATAGGTCACTGAACCATGAACCTTGCTCAATTTATTGGGCAAACAATTGGAACCAGATCAAGCACTTGGGCAGGCTCTCAGAAACTGGCGCACGAAGCGCAAGTGGAGCCAGAGCACGCTTGCCTTGCGAGCAGATGTTGACCGCAACTACATTTCGCTGATTGAACTTGGAAGGAATAGTCCGAGTCTGCGAACCATTTTTCGGCTGTGCGATGCGTTGGACATCGCCCCTTCTGAACTCTTGAGAGACGTTGAACGACGACTACAAATCAGCGCACCGAACCAAAGCCGAACTTGACCGCTGCACAGCGCCCAGTCGCTTCGCTAGTCGCTCTGCTACGCACCGCCAAAACTGATACAACCCCATTAGATCGGTGTGGTTCAAAATCAACGGGTAACACTTTTACGGGTGGCCATCGGCTTATTACATCCCTTGCGATGCGGGTTTAGTTATGCGCGCATCGAGTGCAGGCGAGGCGGTACGGGGTGGGTGGGGTTAATATGCCTCGCAGGCGCGTGCGTGTCTTGGCACGCGTTGAAATAATCCGTCTGATCCCGATACGTCTGAAACCTTGTTGACCTGTCCAATCTGTCCACGGGGAGGCATCTAAGCTATCGACTCAATGAAACAGATAGGCGCGCCATGGACCATGACATCAGCGGGCCGGGCCCAGCGCCTGAGCGCCACCGCCCGCCTGCTGCTGCCCAGGCGCACCACTGCACCAGAGACTCGAATAGGCTGACCCACCCGGTGGGGTCTGGCAGGAAGGGGTCCCACTGTCCCACTGGAAAAAAACAAAGCCACATGACGCGAATGTTATATACCCTTGCGCGCGATCCAGAATGACCAGCCACCGGCCCCATAGTGCCACGCCAAGCCACCACAGCGTCACGTCCAGGCGGTGAATGCAGTACTGGTAGGCTTGCAGGTCTGTTCCTCTCAGCGGGCGGGTGCAGGCCTGCAACAGGGTGAATAGGTCAAGCATGGGCGGCTCGGGTTTGGCATGTGTGCATCCTTGTAGGCCTGTCTTTGCCCCCACCACGCCACGGCTCCGTGCTCCAAGGTTGCGCCATCTTTGTGCGCGCTCTATTCCCCCATACCCCCTACGCTAGTTGGCGCAGTTGGCGCACTCACTTGCGCCATGTTCAGACTTGCGCCATCTTCGGTAGTTGGCGCAGTTGGCGCAGTTGGCGCAGCAGGTAGCCCGGCAAGCCGCCGGCCATCGGTTGTCAGCGTCCATCTTTCGTGTGGCTTGCGGTCTGGCGTACGGTATTCCATCGGCTCAATCCACCCAGCGCGCTGGCACTGAGTAACGATGCGCTTGCAGTCGTCACTGTGCAACTTCAACGCCTTGAATACCGGTTCAGCCTTCAACACGGCGAAAACGTGATTGCGTGAAGTAATTGCAGTGCTGCAATATTGGCCACGACCTTCAAACTCGGCAATCATTTTCAAAATAGCGATGGCTGCAGCGTCTTGCTGGCGGTCTTCGTTGTTGACAAAGCCATCACCTGATGACGTTGTAACCTGCGGTAAACCACCATCAGGCCACGTCAGCGCCAGCGGCTCACAGCACAGTCCGAGATTGCTCTTTTGATGCTCCAGCGTCAACGCGCAAGACTTAGCGCGGGTCATAAACAAGCGGCTTCTAACGCTGTTGTGCCAGGCGGTCGAACCACTGTAGCCCTCGCCACCTTCGGCCACACGCGTTCTACTTGTGTTTTTGTCCACGTGCGCCAGTAGCAGTACAGCGCAGTTCGATTGCTGGGCTATTTCAGCCAGCGCACGAACGAATGCGCGCACCTGTCGGCGCTGGATTTCGTCGCCACCGTAAGCATCACTGGCGTTGTCAATCACCACCAGGCCAGCGCCAAGAGACTGCACCAGCTCGCGCAACTCGGCAAAGGTCGCAGTCGTGCTACCGGCTCCGCGTGACTCCGCACCGAATAGCTCGGGGTTTTCGGTGCCGTCAACAATTTGCAATTTATCGTCAAGCTCTGCCGGGTCGATTGCCCACGCCCTACAAATAAATGCCAGGCGGTGTCTGACGATATGCGCGCCATCCTCCAGACTGACAAACAATGTTTTGCACTGCACAGTCGGGATGCCGAATAACAGGCGGCCCAGCGCGGTAGCAATGCACAGCATCAGGGCAATCATGCTTTTTCCCACGCCACCATGCGCGCCCAGCATCGATGCCACGCCACGGGGCAAATACCCGGCCCACACAAACTCAGGCGGCGGTGACGGATGCGTTATCACATCGGACACGCTCACGGGTTTGAGTAGCGGCTCAGGCTTGGCAGGCTCGCGGGCAGATTCCAGCAGTTCGACCAACACATCAAGCTCGTCATGCGCAGCAAGGTCGCTGGCATCGCTGTTTTGCGGCCATCCATCTGGCATACGCGCCACAAAGCAATGATGCTCACGGGCGATTTGTTCAGCGTCCGATTCCTTGCCCGCGTCAGGCACCAAAACCAATTTGGCCAACGGGTCACGCTGGCGAAGTTGTGCAGTGACTTTGCCCACGTTGCCCCAGCCAAAGCAACAAACCGAAGCGGCCCCGGATACTTGCCAGGTAGCCCAGCCGGTCGCTATGCCCTCCACGATGTAAACCACGCCACCAGGCATCAGCTTGCCCACCGTATGCGATGCGCCAGACATAGGTGAACCGGGCAGATTCATTTTCGCGCTGGCAGGCGGTATCAGTTGCAGCGATTGCAGCGCGCCATCGGGCGCATAGGCGGGCACCACCAGCGCACCGGCCATGCTCACGCCACCGATATGCAGGGCGTCGCCAGCAGGCAGCACGCGCAGGGTATCGAGTGGCACCCCGGCGGCTCGCTTGCTCACAATGTACGGATGCGCGTTCGTAGCCTGTTCGCAGCGTTCCCACACCTCGCTGGGGCTCCTGCCAGGGGCAGGCTTGCGCGGCGGCTCTGTGGCGTTCCTGGGGGCTTGGGCGGGTCTTTGTTGGGGCTTGTCGCCATTCATGCGCCAGCCATACCCGGCAGCGATTTTGAACAACGTACCGGCACCCGTTCCACCCTCGGGCGTGATGGTCTTGAAGGCGGCTCGAACGTCCTGTTCGCTTTTGAAGTTGGCAGCGTTGCGGCTCCAGTCCACAAGGTCATCAACGGTCAGCCCGGCAGCAATGGCGGCGCGTCCTACTCGGTGCCATTCATCACGGGGCAAGTCAGCCGGTATCGAATTCAGCGCAGCACGGGCGCGGTCGAGGTCGGACTTTCCGGAGACCTTCCTCGTCTTGGCGGTGTAGGTTGCCGGCGCGGAAACTGTCACGGGCGCGTTCTGCAGCGCCGTGGTGCGGATGAGGGCGGCGATCTTGGTAGCGTCGCGGGCCGTGGCTATGGCCGCGCCCAGTATCACGCGTGCGTCTTTGAACTCGGCCTCGTCCATGTCCGCTTTTGGCAGCAGCGCGCGGATGTTGTCGGCGGCCTGGCCAAAGATTTGTGAAGTGTCCAGAAATATGTTCAGTGCGTCCATGTTCGCGGTATCGCTCGCGGCCTGGTCGGCGGCGGGAAGACGTGACGCGTTTAGCGCCTCGGTCAGTGCCTTGCGTGCGTTGTTGCGCGCGTCCTCATTCACGGATGGGTCGATTGGTTCAGCCATGAGTCACCCCCAATTTGCGGGTAAAGGCTTGAAGCGCATCAAAATCTTGCGCGTAGTAGGAGTAACCGTATTTGCAAACCGTGAAGTCGCCGCGCTGTCCTTTGTGAACGACGTGGCCAGCCAGCGCCAGGCGTGCTATCAAAAAAATAGCTTCTCTGGTAGAATCGGGTTGTTGGTTTTGGAAAGCGCTTGACTTGGTCGGTTGGAGCGCTTTTCTATTTGGGGCGGCGTTCAAATTTGCTCCTCACCAATGACGCGGCGTATTGCAGCGACTTGTTCCTCCAGTTCACCAGTACGTCGCACGGCATGTTTGTACTTTTCCGTCGCGTCGCGCTGTTCCCACGGGGCGCTTTGCATGTTTTGCCAGGATGCCTTCAGTTTTGGCAACCACATGTCGCCATTGCGTTCCAGTGAGCTAGCCACCTCACGCAACAGGAATATGGCGCGCCGCAGTGGTATGCCTTCGCAAATATGAACCACGACGGGCACGCTAGGCAGGGCGCGCATGTCGCAGGCAGTTGCTTCAATCGTGTATGGCGCGGGGCTTGCCCACTCGCCGCACAAATGTTCTGGGTCTGTAATGGTGATTTGATGGGCTTTCATGCTGGCACCCCCAGCAGACGGCGGATGTGCGCTTCTACCGCTGCGGAATCCCATACGGTCGTACCAGCGGCCAGCTTGACTGGTCGAGGAAAAGTTCCATTCCTGACCCACCGCCAAATTGTTGCCGGCGACACTGGCAATAATCCGGGTTTGTTTTTGGTACTCGCGAGCTGCGCAAGCCGAATAACACGTTGCTGCATAAAATGACCTCCATTGCACCGGGGCGATGCAGGGGGCAATTTCAGCTTAGGGGAACGTTCCCCGTCCAATGCGGAAAATTCCCCGTTCTATTTCATTGGGAACGAGGCGTGAATGCGGAAAAGCTCAGTCAGCGGCTTGGCTTTTTGCCGACTTTGACGCTGGTCGTTTGCCAATCAAACGGCGATGTTGACTTTTTTGACTTGCCCGTCACGGTCGTGATGCCAGCGCGGTATTTATCAGCGCGGTGCTTCCGGGCTTTACCGACTGCCTTACGCAGGGTGGCGGAATTCGCATTGAAGTGGGCTGCGGTGCGGTTGTATGCCCCCCTAGGCTTACGCGTCTCTTCGATATCAAACTGCACCAGCCAGCGGTCGTTTCGTTTGGCCAGGGTCTCACTGGGTGGTGCAGGGGTCGGCACATCAGCAGTCACGGGCGTGTTGTTGACTCTCATTACTTCAAACCAGGCAGCAATGTGGCCTGATGGTGTTTCAGCCTGCGGACGCTGCGCGGCCATCCAGGCGTCGAGGGCTTGGGCAGTGATATGGTGCAGCGTTATTTCTTTGTATTCGCTAGGGTAGATGTAACCAGAGGGACTATCCTCGGGCCTTGTCCTCCCCATTCCGGTGGTGGTTTCGTGTGCAATGGCGCCCGTCTCGCAGGCGATGATTAATGCTCGTTGCAGTGCGTTGCACGCTGCCCGGCCTACGTCGTCCTCCCACGGTCTTTGCAGACTGGCAAATTGAACGGGCCTCATGGATTGCGGCCAGCCCGCCGCTCGCTCTGTGCGGGTGAATTCCCGGCCTGCTTTTGTCATGGCATCAAGCCATTGCAAATCAACATTTACCATATGCCACCCCTTCAAGGTGTCGCTTCAAATAAGGAGCCCCAGCAGGCCGGTGAAGGTTCCTGCTTTTCGTCCGGGTTGCAATCGGACTAGCTGGGGCAAAAACGATTATGCAGCCTTGAACTTGAGCACGTTGTTACCCACGACTGGCGCGGTGTTGATAAAAGCCGACCACTCAGTCATCAGGTTGCGGCGCTTGTCGAACAGGTCTCCACGCCGATAGGCGGCCTCGGTTGCGTCACCAATGGCGTGCGCCAGCGCCATCTCTCGCACGTCGGCAGGGTATGCCGTGCGCTCTGCACACCAGTCGGTAAAGCTGGATCTAAACCCGTGCGGAACGGCTGTCAACTTCATGCGGCGCATCGCGGCGGTCAGACTCATGTCACTGAGCGGCTTCACCCCACTCTGGCCGGGAAACACCAGGTCGGTGCCCTCGAACTTGGGCAGCGCAGCCAATAGCTTGATGGCATCGGGACTCAACGGGATGCGGTGCGGCCGGCCTGACTTCATGCGATCTTTGGGGATGCTCCAAACGGCTGCAGCGAGGTCAATCTCTGACCAGGTAGCCCCTCGTGACTCACCAGAGCGGCAGGCGGTCAGGATGGTGAACTCAAGACACTGCGCACTCATGCCCGGCACGGCCCGCAGGCGCTTCATGAAGTCGTACATGCCATCAATCGGCACGGCCTCAAAGGAGGTGCGCTTGTTGACCTTAGAAGGCCTGGGTAGCACTTGGTCGAGGTGCCCCCGCCACGTAGCCGGATTGAAACCCTTGGGGCGGTAGCCTTGCGCAGCGGCCCATGACAGGACCAACTCGATACGGTTGCGAACCCTGACCATCGTTTCGTTTTTGGTTGACCACATCGGGCGGATGGCGGTAGTCACATCAGCGGTGTCCACGTCCCTGACGTGCTTGTCACCGAACACGGGGTAAACGTAGGTTTCCAAGGTGTTGCGCCACTGTTGCCCATGCTTGGCGTTCTTCCAGCTTGGGGCGTGAGATTCAATGTAGGCCAATGAACAGACCTTGAATGTCCAGGCGATGGTTTCTTGCCCAGCGCGGCGCTTTGCCACCGGGTCAACCCCGTTGCGGATTTCATCCAGGGTCGCGCGTGCCCTTTCCCACGCAGCGGCCAGCGTCACAGCCGGATAACTGCCCATGCCTATGTCGGTGCGTCTTGGTCCCACCATCGTGCGCAGTATCCAGGACTTTGCGCCTGATTCCTTGATGCTCAGGCGTAGACCAGGCACGGTGCCCACCGGATGCTGTCCGAGTGCTGTCAGTCGTTTGACTTCGAGTGCCCCTAACTCTTTTGCGATTTTTCCCATAATTTCCCCTTGATTCGATTCCGTAACCCCATCAGATTCATGCGTAACCCCATCAGGGTTTGTGCTTGGATAATGCGGGATGATACAGCATGAATCGAACTACAAAGTGAAAACATGGTAGATCAATGGGGTTACGAGACGAAAAAAAAGCCCGTAATACGGGCGATTGGCGGAAGCGGTGAGATTCGAACTCACGGAGGACTCACATCCTCGGCAGTTTTCAAGACTGCTGCATTCAACCGCTCTGCCACGCTTCCAAGTCAATTATTTTAACCGCAGGCATCTTCGCTTCATCTGCAAAGAGCGCAAAACCTTTTCGGCCCGCCTGTAGCATGCCCTTTGTCTCAATAAACGCCACCACTTCCGCCAGTCCGGCGTTGGGCTTGAGGTTGGTCATCACAAAGGGCTTGAGGCCCTTGGGGGTGGTGCGCATCCGTATGGTATCAAGCTCCATCACCTTCAGGTCGGCGCCGACGTAGGGCGAGATTTTTGGGGCCAGCCCCGCAACCGTCAAAAAACACCTGGAGCGCGTTTACGTCAAGCTGGGTGTTGAAACCCGTACCGCCGCCGCTGGCATGGCCATGAATCGTATCCGGCAGTTACATCCGCAGTTTGAAACGTGAACTGCAATTTAAGCCCAAATTTCCCCAGGCGGCTATAATTCAGGGTTGCATTGGGTAAGCCCGGGCTTAGAGAATTTTCAAGGACGATTGCGGATGGCCAAAGAAGAATTGATTGAAATGCACGGTCTGGTAGACGAGGTTCTGCCCGATTCACGCTTTCGCGTCACGCTGGACAACGGCCATAAACTGGTGGCCTATACGTCTGGCAAGATGCGCAAAAATCACATCCGCATTCTGGCCGGTGACCAAGTGTCGCTGGAACTGTCACCCTATGACCTCAGCAAGGGCCGCATCACCTTCCGCCACATTGCCGGGCGTGGCCCTGGGCCCGGTCAAGGCGGCGCGCCTGGTCAAAGCGCAGGCCAGCGTGGTGCTCGCTAACCGATTCGTGCTGACAGGTGAGGTGCCAAACCAGCGCCCCGCAAAAAACAAAAAAGGCCCCGTGTGGGCCTTTTTTGTTGCCGACCTTTTTATTGACAGAAAGCCATGAAAAAATTTGTCTTTTGGGTGCTGTTGCCCATGCTGGCTGTTGTAGGGCTGATGTTGTTGGTCACCCGCGCTGGTGCCGAGCAAATTGGCGCAGTCGATACGGTTTTTAAACTCATAGGGCCAGACCACAAAATAGTCGGCTCTTTTTCGCTATCGATGCCCAAAGCCCGACAGGCTCCTAGGGGGCAGAGAACTACACGAAGTGTGTGAACGTGGCGGCCATGTCTTACCTGAGACAATACAGGCCATGTTTGCACCCCTTCAAAACGACACTTTTTTGCGCGCTTGTATGCGCCAAGCCACCACCCACACACCCGTCTGGCTGATGCGCCAGGCGGGCCGCTATTTGCCTGAATACCGCGCTACCCGTGCCCGGGCCGGCAGCTTTATGGGGCTGGCCACCAATACCGACTACGCGACCGAAGTCACCCTGCAACCGCTTGAGCGCTATCCGCTCGATGCCGCCATCCTGTTCAGCGATATTTTGACGGTGCCCGATGCGATGGGCCTGGGCCTGTCGTTTGCACTGGGTGAGGGCCCAAAGTTCGCGCACACGGTGCGTGACGAATCAGCCGTGGCCAAGCTCGAAGTGCCCGATATGGCCAAGCTGCGCTATGTGTTTGATGCCGTCACGTCGATTCGCAAGGCCCTCAATGGCCGCGTGCCATTGATCGGGTTTTCGGGCAGCCCCTGGACATTGGCCTGCTACATGGTTGAAGGTGCGGGCTCTGACGACTACCGCCTCGTCAAGACCATGCTGTACCAGCGTCCGGATCTGATGCACAGAATGCTCACTATCAATGCTGACTCCGTTGCCGCCTACCTGAATGCGCAGATCGAAGCCGGCGCGCAGGCCGTGATGATTTTTGACAGCTGGGGCGGCGTGCTGGCAGATAGCGCGTTTCATGAATTCAGTCTGGCTTATACAAAGCGCGTGCTGGCCCAGCTCAAGCGCGCGCACGATGGCGTTGTCATTCCCCGGCTGGTGTTTACCAAAGGCGGCGGCTTATGGCTTGAAGCGATGGGCCAGCTTGACTGCGAGGTGCTGGGGCTGGACTGGACAGTCAATCTGGCCAAGGCCAGGGCGCTGGTTGGCGAGAACGCGGTAAGCGGCGTGAGCGGCCCACAGGCCAAAGCCCTGCAAGGCAATCTTGACCCCAATGTGCTGTTTGCCAATCCGGCGCAGATCGAGGCCGAAGCGGTCAAGGTGCTGGAGAGTTTTGGCCAACCACATACCGATTTGAAAACCTCCGGGCCAACGCATATTTTCAATCTGGGTCACGGTATCAGCCAGCACACGCCGCCTGAAAGTGTTGAAGTGCTGGTCAGTGCAGTACACGCTCACTCTCGACGTATGCGCGGCGCTGTTGCCTGAAATAGCAG
The DNA here is from genome assembly GCA_038902915.1 of Polaromonas sp. GTDB lineage: Bacteria > Pseudomonadota > Gammaproteobacteria > Burkholderiales > Burkholderiaceae_C > Polaromonas. The sequence continues at coordinate 7,485 of JBCKNC010000007.1, read as the reverse complement.
GCGATGCCTCTTTTGTCCAACTGCCAGAACACCTGATAAATCTGATAAATCTGATTTTTTAGCCATGAATAGCACAAAATCCGGCTTGCGGGGCATGACTTATGCACAAAATTTGTGCTGCGGTGCGACAAGAAAGTGTGCCTCGCACACCCTTCGCTATCAAAGCAATAGCGCTTCTAAGTTGTTGATTTATATAGCTTCTTTAAACTGCTTTTTTTACGGGCATTTTAATGGAACCCTTGATCTACAAGGCCTGCGGGTGATCGCGGCAAAGCTATCAACAAAGTTATCCACAGAAAACTTGGAGATCTCTCAAGTGCCATTAAATCAAGCACTTAGAGCATTTTTCGCAAGTGCTTTTGAAGAATCGTTAACAAGTGCTTACGTTGCAAGTAGGTGCCGCTCATGAGCTGCTGGCTCAATGTGGTCGTCGCCACCCCGGCGCACAGTGCCATCGCCGGCCCGCTGACCTATCAATATGAGACAAGTGAGTCAGCACTTAGCCCCGACGGCAACGTCAGCAACATAAGCCCGGGCAGCCTGGTGCGGGTTCCTCTGGGCAGGCGCGAAGTGCTGGGTGTGGTCTGGGAGCTGTTGCCGGGCAGTGGGCAACTGCTGGAAATGCAGACCCGCAGCATTGTCGGCCTGCTTGAAGGTTTGCCAGCCTTGTCTGCAACCTGGCGGCGCTTGATTGCTTTTACGGCCAACTACTACCAGCGCTCGCCTGGTGAAGTCGCGCTGGCTGCGTTGCCACCTCAGTTGCGGGATATGACGGCGCTGCAACTGGCGCGGCGGCTCAAACGTTCGGTGCCAGATTCGAGTCATGTACAAAGCACGCAGAGTCAAGCTGCGCTTAGTGCGCAGCAAACGCAGGCGCTGGCTGAGTTTGCGCGTGACACCCGGCCCGCCTTGCTCTTTGGTGCCACCGGCAGCGGCAAAACCGAGGTTTACCTGCGCGCTGCCGCCCAGGTGCTGGCGCAAGACCCGGATGCGCAGGTTCTGGTCATGGTGCCCGAGATCAATCTCACGCCGCAATTGCAGGCGCGTTTTGAGGAGCGTTTCCGGCACTTAGGGTTAGAGCGCGTGGTCGCCATGCACAGCGGCCTCACGCCCGCACAGCGGCTGAAAAGCTGGCTGGCGGCGCATACCGGCCACGCCAGGCTGGTGCTGGGTACGCGCATGGCGGTGCTGGCATCCATGCCCAGGCTGCGGCTGATCGTCGTTGATGAAGAGCACGACCCCAGCTACAAGCAGCAGGAGGGCGCGCGCTATTCTGCGCGCGACCTGGCGGTGTACCGCGCCAAGATTGAAACTGAAGATGCGGGTACAGGTGGCGTTTGTCGGGTGCTGCTAGGTTCAGCCACGCCCTCGCTGGAGAGCTGGCAGGCGACTATTACTGGCAAGTATCAGCGTTTGACGATGACAGACAGGATTGGTGCAGAAGCCGACAGTGGCCTACCCACCGTCAGGGGCGTGGACATGAACCACCAGCCCAAGCACTGCGTGATCGCCCCGCCGCTGATTGCCGCTATTACCGGGCGTATCGCTAGAGGTGAGCAGGCGCTGATTTTTTTGAACCGCCGCGGCTATGCGCCTGTGCTGGCCTGCCACGATTGCGGCTGGAAAAGCGAATGCCGACATTGCAGCGCCTACCGCGTGTTCCACAAAATCGACCGAACGCTGCGCTGCCACCACTGCGGTTTTACCGAGCGTGTGCCGCGGGCCTGCCCGAGTTGCGGCAACATTGACATTGCGCCAGTAGGGCGCGGTACCGAGCGGCTGGAAGAACACCTTGCAGAACTGCTGGCCGAGGTAAAAAGACCCGATGGCAGCGCCGTACGCATCACCAGAATTGATGCCGACACCACGCGTCTCAAAGGTGCGCTCCAGTCGCAACTGGCCAGCGTACACGCGGGTGAGGTAGACGTGCTGGTCGGCACGCAAATGATCGCCAAGGGCCATGACTTCAGGCACATCACGCTGGTCGCGGCCATCAACCCCGACGGCGCGCTTTTCTCCAGCGACTTTCGTGCGCCCGAGCGCCTGTTCAGTTTGCTGATGCAGGCGGCTGGTCGTGCTGGCCGCGACGCCAAGCATGCAGGTGCCAGCGAGATGTGGGTGCAGACCTTTCACCCGACACACCCGCTTTTTGCGGCGCTTAAAAGGCACGACTACCCCTTCTTCGCGGCGCAGCAACTGGCCGAGCGTCAAGCCTCCAGCCTATCGCCTTTCGGGTTTTCAGCGTTGCTACGTGCCGAGGCGCGTACACAAGAAGTAGCGCAGGGCTTTTTAAATGCGGCGGCTCTAGATGCAGGTTTTTTTGCGACGCATCCGCATGTGGCGCTCTATCCGGCGGTGCCCATGACGCTTCAACGGGTGGCGAATATCGAGCGCGCGCAGATGCTGGTTGAAAGCTCTTCGCGCGCGGCGCTGCAGCGATTTTTGCTGGCCTGGCAACCGGCCCTGTTTGACACGCGCAAGCAAGGCGAGTTCAAAAGCCTGATCCGCTGGGCTATTGATGTTGATCCGCTGGCCATTTGAGTTTGATTTTTTTGTGGCTCAATAAAATCAGCTGTGATGCGCTCCTGATTTGCCATTCAGGCACCCAAAACCTCCCACCGCTGCAAAGCCGCCATCAACTCCTCATCAATCTTGCTGTTGCGCGCCGTCAGCTCGGCTGCACGCTTGGCATTCGTGCTGTAGAGGGTGCCGTCAAACAGCTCCTGCTCAATCGCTTTTTGCTGTGACTCAAGTTGCTGGATGAGTGCGGGCAGGCCGTCTAGCTCACGCTGGTCTTTGTAGCTGAGTTTCTTTTTGGCTGCCGATGCATCGCCAGCTTTGCTGGTGTTGGCTGTATTTTTAACGCTGGCTTTGACCGTGGCGGGCGTAGCTGTTTTGGCGCTGCCCGTGATTTGTGCTGCGCGTTTGGACTGGGTGATCCAGTCGGTCACGCCGCCTTCGTACTCGCGCCAGAAGCCGGGTTTGTCGGGCGTGCCTTCATAGGCAATCGTGCTGGTGACGACGTTGTCGAGAAAGCGCCTGTCGTGGCTGACGAGGAAGACCGTGCCTGCGTAGTTTTGCAGCAGGTCTTCGAGCAACTCGAGTGTGTCGATGTCGAGGTCGTTGGTCGGTTCGTCCAGCACCAGCACGTTGGCGGGGCGGGCGAACAGGCGCGCCAGCAGGAGGCGGTTGCGCTCGCCGCCCGACAGCGTGCGCACCAGGGAGTTGGCGCGCTGGGGTGAGAACAAAAAGTCAGTCAGATAACTCTTGACGTGCTTTTTCTGGCCGTTGATTTCAACCCACTCGCTGCCGGGGCTGATGAAGTCTTCGAGTGTGGCATCGAGATCCAGGCTGTCACGCATCTGGTCGAAGTAGGCGACCTGCAGGTTGGTACCCTGGCGGATTTTGCCGGGCGGTGTGGTGATGTCGGGTTGCAGCTCGCCGAGGATGAGTTTGAGCAGCGTGGTCTTGCCCGAACCGTTCGGTCCGAGCAGGCCAACCTTGTCGCCGCGCAGCAGTGTGCCGGTGAATTTGCTGACGATGATTTTCTCAAGACCAGGGTGGCCAAAGCTTTTTGACACATTGGTCAGCTCGGCGACGATCTTGCCGCTTTTCTCGCCACTCGATACGTCGAGGTTGACACGGCCTACCGCATCACGCCGGGCCGCGCGGCTGTCACGCAGCACCTCAAGCCGGCCAATGCGGGCCACGCTGCGGGTACGGCGCGCTTCAACGCCTTTGCGGATCCACACCTCTTCCTGCGCCAGCAGCTTGTCGGCCTTGGCAAAGATCACGACCTCTTGCGCCATCTGATCTTCTTTTTGCACCAGGTATTGCGCAAAGTTGCCGGGGTAACTGAGCAGCTTGCCGCGGTCCAGCTCGACGATCATGGTGGTAACCCGGTCTAAAAACGCGCGGTCGTGGGTGATGGTGATGATGGAGCCGTTGAAGTTGACCAGCAGGTCTTCAAGCCAGGCAATCGAGTCGAGATCAAGATGGTTGGTCGGCTCATCCAGCAGCAACACATCGGGTTTGACGACCAGCGCCTGCGCCAGTGCCACGCGCTTTTTGGTGCCGCCCGAGAGCGAGCCGACGATGGCATCTTTATCAAGGTGCAGGCGGTGCAGGGTTTCTTCAACGCGCTGCTCCCAGGTCCAGCCGTCGAGCGCTTCGATTTCGGATTGCAGGGCATCGAGGTCGGTGTTCTCGTCTGCGGCGAGGTACATCTCGACAACATGCCTTGTGCGTGCCAAGCCAGCACTGGCGGCGATGAAGACGGTGGCGTGCGGGTCGAGGCTTGGTTCTTGCGGTACGTAGGCGATGCGCAGGTTTTGCTGCAATTGCAGCGTGCCGTCGTCAGGCTTTTCAATGCCCGCCAAAATTTTTAGCAGCGACGATTTGCCGGTGCCGTTGCGGCCAATCAGGCCTATGCGTTGGTTGGTCTCAAGGGAAAAATCTGCGTGGTTCAGCAGGGCGACGTGCCCAAAAGCGAGTTGAGCGTCAAGAAGGGTAATAAGTGCCATAGGCTAGGGATTATCCGGGTGTGACGTTTCGGAGCGTGGTGGGCTGCGTTTCATAGACCTTTTATCGGCGTTGTTGCACGGATAGCCAAACGCGTAGGATGCTGCCTTCCTTGATCCAAGCCTGACCATGCCCAATAAACACAACGAAGATCGGCGCCACCACATCGCCAAGAAGTCGATGAAGGTGACGAACTGGGCTGAGTACAAGGCTGGACTGCGTCGGCGCGGCAGTCTGACGCTATGGATCACCGAGGAGGCGATGGCTGCATGGTAGGCACCGGCGCGTTTGACCAGGGGAGGTCAGGCGCACTATTGAGATATTGCCATCGAAACCGTGCAACAACGCCACACCGCTGGTCAAATGACGTAGCTTCAGGGTGGGCTCCTGTGTAGGAGAAAGGCCTGTGCAAAAATATGCTGCCACGATATTCAAGCCATTCTGGCCATTCATAAACTCAAGGAATTTTTTATGCCATCCATCATCACCCGCTACGCTGCTACTCTGCTGACCGTTTTAGCCATTACAGCAAGCCCTTCCGGCTGGGCACAATCAGACGCTGCCTTGGCCGCATCAGCCAAAGAAGCGGGCGCGGTCGTGACCAAAAGCGGGCTGGTGTACCGCTCACTGAAAGATGGCACGGGTAGCAGCCCCGCATCCACCGACAAAGTCAAGGTTCACTACAAAGGCACCTTCCCCGACGGCAAAGAGTTTGACAGCTCCTACAAGCGCAATGAGCCGACAGAGTTCCCACTCAACCGGGTGATTGCATGCTGGACCGAAGGCGTGCAGTTGATGAAGGTGGGCGGCAAAGCCAAGCTGACCTGCCCCGCAGCAATAGCCTACGGCGAGCGCGGCGCTGGCGGCGTGATACCGCCCAACGCCACCCTGGTGTTTGAAGTGGAACTGCTGGCGATCAACGGCAAATAAGCAGCCGTCGGATTTCTGGGCACTTCTAGAAATTCAGGTTTTCTGGATGAAGTGCAAGGCGCGTGTCGCATCGCCCTTTGGGCTCATGCGAGGGTCGCGCAGCAACCGCCAGATTAATCCGCAAGTTTTGCGGTGTGCATTACGTTAGCGCGCATGAAAGGAATCTCGCTATGAGCCAAAAACCAATCACACGCATGCTGTCCTCGGCTTTTGTATGGAGCTTTGCGGTGTCAATCGCTAGCTTTGTTGGACTCATGATTCTTGGAGTAACGGAGCAACAACACGAAGGCATAAGCCCAGTTGCCATGGTTCTCGTAATACTCATGGTGGCAGCCGGCCCCGTGTGGTACATATCTCTTGGCATGCTTGCCAATCGCTTAGGCCGAAGGTGGCTGGTCTGGGTCGGTCTCTCATTTATTACTACGACGATTGGGCCGCTGGTTATTTTCCCGCTCATGCTTGGGCACATCAAAGCCGCCCGTCAGGCAACATCTCTACCGGACACTCCTAGATAGTAAGAGCCATGCGCGCTAACCCATCATTCCACCGGCCTGCGCGAAAAGCCGCGCAGGCCGGTGAATTCAGAAGTTATGCATTTGCACTTTGAGCCCCCTGTGAATAGCGATCCCCGTGCCAAAGGAAAGAGTTTTGCGAAGTTCTTGGAGTCGCAGCACTACGGCTACTATCAGATTCAGAGTTTTCTCCGTTGGGTTGCAAACCAAGAAGGCTTTACTAGAAACATTAACGACCTTCCGGACGAAGGCACTGGAACAAAACTTTTTGAGGCAACTATCAAGTACAAAAACCTCGAATGGGCCTTTTCATGTGCTGAGTCGGACTATCAGGGACACGCCGCCTCCCAGCACGCTAAACATCAGCACTATCACTTTCAAATGCGACTCGACCAGAGGCCGTTTATCAACTACAGCGATTTCCACGTTCCATTCAGCGAGATGGATGTGATCAATATTGAAGCCATGCGCGCGCGGCCGGACAAGATAAAACAGCGATACTCTTTTGGCGAAGGAATGCATGACGTCCTAAATGACAGCACCGTCGAGCACATCGTTAACGCTACGGTGCCAGGAAATGCAACAGACGAAGCGCCTTTTAAGATAGACACCATTGCGATGGCCGATGAAGGCAAGACAATCAGCGGAGATAATCTCTACGAAATCATTCAGGAAGCAAAAGCTAAGAACGTCACCGTCGCAAGTCTCATGCATAAACTACCGAATGCTCGTACTAGAGTTATCGTTACCCCCGGCCCAGGGGTCGTTGAGCAAGCTCCACGTTCTGGTCGCAAGAAAGATGCATAACCCGGCGCTCAACCTCGCTCCCTTCGGTCGCTGGACGCTGCGCGATAAAGCCGCGCAGGCCGGTTACTTTTACGATATCCATTCGTCGCGCACGCACAGAAGAGGTGGCACTTTATGAAAGCTAAAAAATTCGAGCAGCAGTTTGACGATGGGGGCGACCTCACGGCTTCTTTGGACTTGTCCAAAGCAAAGCGCGTGTTGCAGGAGCAGCGGCGGGTGAATGTCGATTTTCCAACCTAGATGATTGACTCGCTTGATCGTGAGGCCAACAAACTTGGGGTTACAAGGCAGTCGGTTATTAAAGTCTGGCTTGCTGAACGCCTAGAGGCGACCACCTCTAACTTGCCGCTACAACGTACTCGCGGTGTTGTTGCTCACCGCTGAATTTTGAGGCAAAAAATGGCACTTTTTACGTAACTACTCAGATCCCTGTAGGGTGGGCATAGAAGTGGCTCGACGAATCTGAACAGCGAGATAAGTGGAAACTCTGTTGATATTGCCTCGGCTGGTATGGTCAGGCAGACAGGAGTATTTCATGGTCAAGCTAAAAAAGAAGGCTGGGGTTGCCAAGCGGGTGCGCAGGCAGCACACCGGTGCATTCAAGGCGCGAGTGGCACTTGCCGCCTTGCGCGAGGACAAGACGATGGCGCAGTTGTGTCAGGAATTTGATCTGCACGCCAACCAAATCATCGATTGGAAACGACAATTGCTTGAG
>JBCKNC010000006.1:0-54489 GCA_038902915.1 Polaromonas sp. | reverse complement strand
ACATCAGCATGAGCTATGGCGCCACCGAAGTGCTCAAGGACGTCAACATCCGCATTGAGCCGGGCGAGTTCTTCGCGCTGCTCGGTCCCTCGGGGTCCGGCAAATCCACGCTGCTTCGCTTGATCGCGGGCTTCAACCAGCACCAGCGCGGCGAGCTGCTGATCGACGGCAAGGACATCACCGGCACGCCGCCGCACCTGCGCAACGTCGGCATGGTGTTCCAGAACTACGCGCTGTGGCCGCACATGAGCGTGTGGGACAACGTCGCTTTCGGCCTGGTCGAGCGCAAGGAATCCAGGGACGTGATCCGCCGCAAGGTGGGCGCGGCGCTGGAGCTGGTGGGGCTGCCGCAGTACGGCGAGCGCCGGCCGAATCAGCTTTCGGGCGGCCAGCAGCAGCGCGTCGCGCTGGCGCGCACCATCGTGGTCGAACCCCAGGTGCTGCTGCTCGACGAGCCGCTGTCCAACCTCGACAAGAACCTTCGGGTTCAGATGCGCGAGGAACTCAAGAACCTGCAGCGCACGCTGGGCCTGACCACCGTGTTCGTCACGCACGACCAGGAAGAAGCCATGACCACGGCCGACCGCATGGCGGTGCTGGACAAAGGCATCCTGCAGCAGGTGGGCAAGCCGGCGGCGCTGTTCGACTTTCCGGCCAACCGGTTTGTCGCCGGCTTCGTGGGCACCGCCAACCTGCTGGACGGCAAGGTCACGCATGTGAACGGAGAGACGCTAACGTTCCAGGCCGACGGCGTTGGCGTGATGGTGTTGCCCCGCAGCAGCGATGCGCCGGGCATGGGCCAGGCCACCATGGCGTTCAGGCCGCACACGGTACACATCCGCGTGCGCGACGAGCATGTGGATGCGTCACGGATCTGGCTGAACGGCCAGGTCGAAAGTTCGGAGTTCCTGGGTGAGTTGTCACGCTACCGGGTACGGGTCGGGGAGGCCGTGATCGTGGCCAACCAGCCGCACTACTCCGGTTTGTCGCTGTTCCCGCTCGGCGCCGACGTGCGCCTGGGCGTTGAAGCCACGCAAGTGCGTTTTCTGACCCACTGACTTGGCCTCATGCGGTTGAATTTCCTATCCTTGACTCGATAGATTTAATCGGGCGATAATCAGCGCTGCGGACTTAAGGGCACTTCTAGAAATTCAGGTTTTCGGGATGAAGTGCAAGGCGGACGGAACGCAGCAACCGGAGCGTACTTGGGTACGTGAGGATTGTGAGTACCGCCCAACGCCGCAATTCGCCCGAAAAATGAATTTATAGAAGTGCCCTTCAGCCTCGCGTTCGCCAGAACATACCCATAACAGGAGACAGACAACCATGAAACTTGCCCAAACCTCGGCCTTCTTGCTGGCCGCCGGCCTGGTCTGGATGCCCGCCGTTGCGACGGCGCAGGCCGCCTACCCGAACAAGCCGATCCGCCTCGTCGTTGGCTTTGCGCCCGGTGGTTCGACCGATATCGTGGCCCGCATCGTGGCGAGAAGCTTGGGCGAAAAACTCGGCCAGAACATCCTGGTCGACAACAAGGCCGGCGCCGGCGGCACGATCGGCGCCGACTTCGTCGCCAAGGCCCCGGCCGACGGCTACACGCTGACGCTGGGCACGACCAGCACCCACGCCATCGCGGCCGGTGCCTATTCGAAGCTGCCTTACAACCCGGTGACGGATTTCACCCAGATCTCGCTGGTCGCGATCACGCCTTACCTGCTGGTCGTCAACCCGCAGGTGAAAGCGAACAACCTGGCCGAGTTCGTGGCCCTGGCCAAGGCGCAAGCGGGCAAGCTCAACTATGCCTCGGCCGGCAACGGCACCGCCACCCACCTGGCGATGGAGATGCTGAAGGACGCGGCCAACATCGACTTGCTGCACGTGCCCTACAAGGGCAACGCGCCGGCCGACCTGGCCATCCTGGGTGGCGAGGTGCAGGCGGTCTTCGGTTCGATGCCGGCGCTGCTGCAGAACACCAAGGCCGGCAAGGTGCGACCGCTGGCGGTGGGCACGTTGGTGCGTTCGCCGGCCCTGCCCGACGTGCCGACGGTGGCTGAACTGGGCTACCCCGGCTTTGAAGCCGCGCTCTGGCTCGGCATCATGGGCCCGGCCAACATGCCCAAGCCGGTGGTTGACCGGCTGCACAAGGAGATCTCGGCTATCGTCGCGACGCCGGAATTCAAGGCCGCGATGGATGCCAACGGCGCCGAGCCGTTGGCCAGCAAGTCGCCCGAAGATTTCCGCGAGATGCTGCGTGGCCAGGTCACGAAATACGTGAAGATCACCAAGGCCGTCGGCATCAAGTTGGACTGAACACCTCACTGACTCTCTGGAACAGGCGACTGGAGAGGCCGCCATGCTTTACAAATTCAAATCAAAAAACGCTGGCGATGTCATCATGCTGGAAGCCAATGGCCGGAAGATACTTGAAATCATTGGCAAGGATGCCGGGGCCAAGGGCATCATCCTGGCCGAACAGATGCCGGGTGCCATTGCCGCGCTTGAGGCTGCCATTGCGCATGAAGCGTCTCACGCTGGGTCGGACGATAAAGATGCAGCTGCAGTACCCGGCGATGGCCTGGGGTTGCGCCAACGTGCCATGCCGTTTATCGACATGCTCAAGCGAAACCAGAGCGCGGGCGATGAAGTTGTCTGGGGTGTCTGAATGGCCCCCACGTTCGTTCACTGCGTGTAACTCTCTGCCCCCCGAGGGGGCGCATTTTTCCTTGGGGCGGCCCGGCGGAAAAACCCGGCCCCCACGGCTTTAATCGACTTTGGCACCGGAAGCTTTCACCACCAGCGCCCATTTCGTGATTTCGGCGTCAATGAATCGCGCAAACTCCTGCGGGCTGTTGCCGCTGGGGATGGCGCCCTGGGCCAGCAACTTTTCCTTTATGGCGGGCGAGTTGAGGGCCTTCGCGGTTTCCTGCTGCAGCCGCAGCACCACATCGGCCGGCGTGCCGGCGGGCGCCAGCAGGCCGAACCAGCTGCTGGCTTCAAAACCCTTGAGCTTGCCGGCTTCTTCCACCGTGGGCAACTCGGGCATCGCTGCCGAGCGCTGGGCGCTGGTCACGGCAAAGGCCTTGAGCTTGCCGCTCTTGATATGCGGTATGGCCGACGGCAGGTTGTCAAACATCACGTCGACGTTGCCGCCGAGCAGGTCGAGCAGGGCCGGGCCGGAGCCGCGGTAAGGAATATGGACCATGAAAATCCCGTTCTGCACCTTGAACATTTCGCCCGCCAGGTGGATGGAGGTGCCACTGCCGCTGGAGGCCATGCTGAACTGGCCGGGGTGGGCCTTGGCGTATTTGACAAAGTCCGCCACGTTGTTGATGCCCAGCCTGGTGGCCTTGTCGGCGTTCATCACCATCACGTTGGGCACGCCGGCGACCAGCGTGATCGGTGCGAAGTCTTTCTGCGGGTCAAAGGGCATCTTGGCGTACAGCGACTTGTTGATGGCGTGGGTGCCGACGGTGCCCATCAGCAGCGTGTAGCCGTCCGCCGGCGATTTGGCAACGATGTCGGCGCCCACATTGCCGGCGGCACCGGCCCGGTTGTCAACAATGAAGGGCTGGCCGAAGGCTTTGGACAGCTCGGGCGCGACGGCGCGGGCCAGGATGTCGGTGGTGCCGCCGGGGGCAAAGGGCACCACGATTTTCACCGGCTTGGTGGGCCAACTGGTCTGTGCCAGAACCGGGCCTGCTATTGAAATAATAGCTGCACCGGCGCAGATGGCAATTGCGGCGCGGCGAGAAAACTTGGAACGTGAGGTCATCAGGGTCTCCTTGGGTTTGTGCATCAGGGCGTGGCGCGGGAGCCCGGTGTTAAAAAAAACCGCCGGACGCAGGTCGGGCGGCTTGGGGCAATCCTGCGGGCAAACCTAGTCCGCGAACTTGCCGGCCGCTTCAATCAGCGGTTTGAGCTTGGCTATTTCGGCGGTAACGAAGGCCTTGTGTCCGGCGGGCTCCATGCGCTTGTCGGTCACGATGATGGCACCCAGGCCTTCCTGCTTCTTGATGAATTCAGGGTCTTTCAAGGCCAGCTTCAAGGCATCATTGAGCTGCTTGAGCACCGGCGCCGGGGTTCCCTTGGGCGCGTTCAGACCATGCCAGATCGTCAGGTTGAAGCCCTTCATGCCCATCTCCTGCAACGTGGGGTAATCCTTGAGCAACTTGTGGTTTGAGAGCCGAGCGGCCGTGGTGACGGCAAAAGCCTTGACCCGGCCGGATTCAATCTGGGCCGTGGTGTTGGTGGTCTGGTCGCACATCACGTCAACCTGACCGCCCATCAACGCCGTCATGGCTGGCGCGGTACCGCCATACGGGATGGTGGTCATGGCCTCTTTGGCGCCGACGGCCGATTGCCACATCAGGCCACACAGGTGCGAGGCCGAGCCCAGGCCGGCATGCGCGATATTGAGCGCGCCGCTGTTGGCACGAATGTAGTTTTCGAAGTCGCGGTAGGTGTTGGCAACCAACTGCGGCTTGCCTATCAGCGTCATCGGCACATCGTTGACCATGCCCAGGTATTCAAAGTCCTCAAGCGGTTTGTACTGCAGCTTGCGGTACAGGCCAGGGGTGGAGGCCATGCCGATATGCCACAGCAACAAGGTGTGCCCGTCCGGATTGGCTTTGGCCACCTTGGTCGCGCCAATGGTGCCGCCGGCACCCACGACGTTCTCCACCACGAAGTTGGCGCCCGGCATGGTCTTGGCCATGGCTTGCGCCAGATCGCGCGCCACCCGGTCGGTGGGCCCACCGGCCGCAAAGGGAACCACGAAGGAAATTGGCTTGGAACCCGGGTAACCCTGGGCATTGGCCATCAAGGCGGTCGCCGCGGCGACGGCCAGAACCATTAAACGTTTCATCACATCGCTCCTGAACAAGATAGAGGTCAAAGCATAGGGCAAAGAAAGCTCCCGCGTCATGTGGAAACTACCTAGAAAAGTGGTTCCCGCCGCTTGTTTTTGCCGTCACTTGTAGCTGCGCGCGTCCTCTATGACCTTGCCGTCGTTGGGCAGGCTGCCGGGCGCTACGAGTTCTACCGTGCCGCGCAGTTTGGTGACATCGCGAATCGCCTCGCTGATCCGGGTTTCCAGCCCCTGCGGCATCGAGGCGGCCTCCACCTTGAGCGTCATGCTGTCGCTGGCCATCTCGCCGCTCACGACCAGGCGGGCCTTGAGCACCTCGGGAAAGCGCCGGGTGATGTCGGCCACCTGGCCGGGATGCACAAACATGCCGCGGATCTTGGTGGTCTGGTCGGCGCGGCCCATCCAACCCTTGATGCGCATATTGGTGCGGCCAGTCGGGCAGTTGCCAGGCAACAGCGCTGACAAATCGCCGGTGCCAAAACGGATCAGCGGATAGCTAGGGTTGAGCGAAGTCGCCACCAGCTCACCCACCTCGCCCTCTGGCACCGGGGTGTCGGTGCCCGGGCGCACGATCTCCACGATGACGCCTTCGTCGAGCACCAGCCCCTCGCGGGCTTGCGTCTCGTAGGCGATCAGGCCCAGATCGGCGGTGGCATAGCACTGGTAGCCGGCGATGCCGCGCTCAAGAAACCAGTCGCGCAAGCTCGGCGGGAAGGCCTCGCCGCCGAACATGGCTTTTTTCAGGCTGGGCAGGGCCACCCCCATCGCCAGCGCTTTTTCGACAATGATTTTCAAAAAGCCCGGTGTGCCGATATAACCGGCCGGCATCAGCTCGGCAATCGCCTGCACCTGCTGCTCGGTCTGGCCGGTGCCGCCGGCAAACACCGTGCAGCCCAGCGCATGGGCGCCGGTTTCCATCATCGAGCCGGCCGGCACAAAGTGGTAGCTGAAACAGTTGTGAATCAGCTCACCGGGGCGAAAACCCGCCGCGAACATGGCGCGCGCCATGCGCCAGTAGTCGCGCGCCGTGCCCTCGGGCTCGTAGATCGGCCCGGGGCTGGCAAAGATGCGCGGCATCGCGGCGCCAAAGCCGATGCTGCTGAAGCCGCCGAACACCTCGCCGCCGCAGGCGCGCGCGGCCTGCTGGCGCTCCAGCAACTCATGCTTGCGCGTGACCGGCAAAGTCGCCAGCCGCTGGCGGGTGTTGATCCGGGCCGGCTCCACGTCTTTGAGGATGGCGGCAAAGGCGGCGGTCGACTGCTTCGCACGGGCGACCTGGGTCGGCAAGGCCGCCATCAGTGCGGCTTCGCGCGCATCCGAAGAGCGCGTTTCCAGCGCGTCGTAGAAATTAGCCCCCACGCTTGTCACGGCGTGTACTGCGCTGCCCCCCGAGGGGGCTATTTCGCCTTGGTGCGGCCCGGCGTCGAAATGTTTGCTCATGTTGTAATCCTCAAGCTAGCCAGCGCTTGCGGCGTTTGTAACTCTTGATGTCCTTGAAGCTCTTACGCTCGCCACCCCCGATGCCGAGGTAGAACTCCTTCACGTCCTCGTTGTTGGCGAGGTCGCTGGCCAGGCCGTCCATCACAACACGGCCGCTTTCCATGATGTAGCCATAGTCGGCGTATTTCAGCGCCATGTTGGTGTTTTGCTCGGCCAGCAGGAAGGTGACTTTTTCTTTCTGGTTGAGGTCTTTCACGATGTTGAACACCTCTTCGACGATCTGCGGCGCCAGCCCCATCGAAGGCTCGTCGAGCAGCACCATACTCGGGTTGGCCATCAGGGCGCGGCCGATGGCGCACATCTGCTGCTCGCCGCCCGAGGTGTAGGCCGCCTGAGAGCTGCGCCGCCTTTTCAGCAGCGGGAAGTAGTTGTAGACCTTTTCCAGATTGGCCGCCACTTCTGCCTTGTTCTTGCGCGTGTAGGCGCCGACAAGCAGGTTTTCTTCAATCGTCAGGTGGGCAAAACAGTGCCGGCCTTCCATCACCTGCACCACACCGCGCTGCACCAGGTCGGCCGGCGACAGGTTTTCAATGCGCTCGCCGCGCAGCTCGATCGAGCCTTTGGTGACGGCGCCGCGTTCACCTTTGAGCAGGTTGGAGACCGCCCGCAAGGTGGTGGTTTTACCCGCTCCATTGCCGCCCAGGAGGGTCACGATCTTCCCTTCGGGCACCTGTAGGGACACGCCCTTGAGCACGAGGATCACATGGTTGTAGATGACCTCGATGCCGTTGACGTTGAGAACGATGGGCCGCGGCTCCAAGCCTGCCTGCGCAGGCTTGGACGGCCCATCGGTAGCCGGTGTCAAGCCGGCGGTGGGCGCATCCATGCTCATTAGCTCTGGCAATCCGCCGGAGTACGGCGCGTCAGCTTCTTCTCGGCGGCATACTTGTCGGCAGCGGCCTTGACCATGGGTTTGATGATCTGGTCATCAGCCTGTAGCCAGTCGGAGGTGAACACCCACTTGGAACCGTCCCAGGTATGGATGCGCATCCAAGAGGCCCCCATGTGGTCCAGGCACGAGGTGCTGACCGGACGCATCACACCCTTGAAGCCAAGCGCGTCGAGTTTGGCCTGCGTCAGGTGCAGGTTCTCATAACCCCAGCGGGCCTGCTCGCCGCTCATCCACTTGCCCTTGCCAAAACGCTCCTGCGCTGCACGCACGCCTTCGACGCCGAGCATCGCGCCGATCACGCCGCGCATGTAAAGCACCTGGCCGACCTCATCCTTCGGTCCGGTTCCTTGGCCCTTGCCGTGGACTTTCTCCATGATTTCCTTGACGACCGCCGAATTGGGCTCGGCGCCGTGCTGCATGGCCAAGGCGTTATAGCCCTTGGCGCCGTCGCCAACGTCTTTCACATCGGGTTCAGCGCCCGACCACCAGACGCCGTACATATTCTCGCGCGGGTAGCCGGTGGCGACAGCTTCCTTGAGGGCGGTCGAGTTCATGACACCCCAACCCCAGAGGAAGACGTAGTCAGGCCGGTTTTGCCGGATCTGCAGCCAGGTCGCCCTCTGTTCGATGCCGGCGCCGGCCACCGGCAGCAACTGCAGCGAGAAGCCGAGTTGCGCCGAACGCTCCTGCAACAACGGAATCGGCTCCTTGCCGTAGGGGCTGTCGTGGTAGACCAGGGTAATTTTCTTGCCCTTGAGCTTGTCCAGCCCGCCCGACTTTTTGCCAACCTGCTGCACCAGCACGTCGGCCGCGCCCCAGTAGGTTCCGATCAGCGGGAAGTTCCACTTGAAAACACCGCCGTCGGCCGATTCGCTGCGGCCATAGCCCGACGTGATTATTGGAATCTTGTCGCCCGGCGCCTTTTCGGTCAACGCGAAGGTAATGCCGGTGGACAGCGGCTGGAATACCGTGGCGCCGCCATGCTTGCCCTTCAGGCGTTCATAGCATTCGACGCCGCGGTCCGTGGCGTAGGCGGTTTCGCATTCCTCGACCAGAACCTTGACGCCATTGATGCCGCCGCGGGCACTGGTCAACTTCATGTAGTCGGAAAAGCCGTTGGCAAATGGCACGCCATTGGGGGCAAAGGCGCCGGTGCGGTAGACCAGCGAAGGGAAGAACTGCTCCTTGGCCTGGGCGAATGCCCCAGTCCCGGCGGCGGCCAGCACACTGGCCAAGACGATGTTGCGCAATTTCATGGAAGTCTCCTAAAGTATAGGCATTTCAATGCCGGTGGTTAACGAACGAAAAATAGCACGGAACAAAACGAACATCCAACAATCGGTTGAGGACAGAGCTGGCCCGCTTTGCGTGGCTGCGGTCTGTCCCGCAAAGTATTAATGGGGGAAAGGCCACAGCCGCAGCTTCTGTTTGGCCACACTCCAGAGTCGGGCCAGGCCGTGTGGCTCGACGATCAGGAACCAGACGATCAGTGCGCCGAAGATCATGAACTCGGCATGGGCCACCAGTGCCGTTGAAATCTCTACGCCGACCAGCGCGCCGAGGGCGGGCAGGAACTGGTTCAGGAAAATCGGCAGAATCACGATGAAGGCCGCGCCGAAGAAGCTGCCCATGATAGAGCCCAGGCCACCGATGATCACTATGAACAGCAACTGGAACGAGCGGTCCAAGGAGAACGCCGCGGGCTCCCAGGAACCCAGGTGTACAAACCCCCACAGGCCGCCGGCTACCCCGACGATGAACGAACTGACGGCAAAGGCGCTGAGCTTGGCGTACATCGGGCGGATGCCGATCACCGCGGCGGCCACGTCCATGTCGCGAATCGCCATCCACTCGCGACCGATCGCGCCGCGCACCAGGTTCTTGGCGAGCACCCCGAACACCACCAGCACCGCCAGGCAGAACAGGTATTTACTTGCAGCGCTCTCGATAGGCAAGCCGAACACCTGCAGGTTGGAGACGGATACCGAGCCCGATGCCGTGTTGTTGGTGAACCAGCCGATACGCAGGAACGCCCAGTCACAGAAGAACTGCGCGGCCAGCGTAGCCACCGCCAGGTACAGGCCCTTGACGCGCAGGCTGGGGATGCCAAAAAATATGCCCACCAGCGCCGCGAAGAAGCCGCCCGAGAGCAGGGCCACGATCAGCGGCATGCCCTCGATGCGGACAAAGGTGTTGTAAGCCGCGTAGGCGCCGACGGCCATGAAGGCCCCCGAACCAAGGGAAATCTGCCCGCAATAACCGATCAGAATATTCACGCCCAGGGCCGCCAGCGCCAGAATCAGGAACGGAATCAGGATGGCGCGGAACATGTACTCGTCGGCCATCAGGGGCACACCAATGGCCGCCACCGCCAGCAGGGCCAGCACGCCCCAGCGGTCTTGCGAGATCGGAAAAATTTGCTGGTCAGCCCGGTAGCTGGTTTTGAATTGACCGTTTTCTCTGTAAAACATATGCGTACTTTGGCAGTAAGGTTAGGCTTCATTCAAGTCGGGGCCGCGGAACTGGCTTTGCCAGGCCGCAGGCGCAGCGGCCCCCTCGGGGGGCAGAGAGTTACGCGAAGCGAACGAACGTGGGGGCACCATAGTTATACGCGATCGATGATCTTTTCACCGAACAGTCCTTGCGGACGGAACAGCAGGAACACCAGCGCCAGCATGTAGGCAAACCAGATCTCGATGCCGCCGCCGACAAAGGGGCCGAGATAAACCTCGGAGAGTTTTTCACCCACGCCAATGATCAGGCCGCCAATGATGGCGCCGGGCACTGAAGTCAGGCCGCCCAGGATGATCACGGGCAGGGCGCGCAGCGCCACCGTGGCCAGCGAAAATTGCACGCCCAGCTTGCTGCCCCAGATCATGCCGGCCACCAGCGCCGTCACGCCGGCCACGCACCAGACGATGACCCAGATGCGGTTCAGTGGAATGCCGATCGATTGCGCCGCCTGGTGGTCGTCGGCCACGGCGCGCAGCGCCCGGCCGGTGGCTGTCTTCTGGAAGAACAGGCTCAGCACGGCCACCAGCACGGCGGCGATCAAGGCAGCATACAGGTCTTCCTTGCTGATCAGGATGCCGCCCGGGAACACCGAGCCCAGCACGAAGGCCGGATCTTTCGGCATGCCGATGTCGAGCTTGTAGATGTCGCTGCCGAAGATCGTCTGGCCCAGGCCTTCCAGGAAATAGGTAATGCCCAGTGTGGCCATCAGCAAGGTCGCGCCCTCCTGGTTGACCAGATGCCGCAGCACCAGGTATTCGATCAGCCAGGCCACGATGCACATGATGAGGCCGGCAATCACGAAGGCCGCCAGGTTGGCGAGCAGGCGGCTTTCGATGCCGATCCACTGCGGAATCCATTCCGCGAAGCGGGCCATCGCCAGCGCGGCGAACAGCACCATCGCGCCCTGCGCGAAATTGAAGACGCCGGAGGCCTTGAAGATCAGCACAAAGCCCAGCGCGACCAGCGAATAAAGCATGCCGGCCATCAGACCGCCCATCAGTGTTTCAAGAAAGAAGGCCATCAGTGTGAAGTTCCTAAATATGCGCTGATTACATCGGGGTTGCGCCGTACTTCATCCGGTGTGCCATCACCGATTTTTTTGCCGTAGTTCAGCACCACGACGCGGTCGGAAATATCCATCACCACGCTCATGTCGTGCTCTATCAGAACCACCGTGGTGCCGAACTCGTCGTTGACATCGAGCACAAAGCGGCACATGTCCTGCTTTTCTTCGACGTTCATGCCGGCCATCGGCTCGTCGAGCAGCAGCACCTGCGGCTCCATCGCCAGCGCGCGCCCCAGGTCCACACGCTTTTGCAGGCCGTAGGGCAACTGCCCGACCGCCGTCTTGCGGTAGGCCTGGATTTCAAGAAAGTCGATGATTTTTTCAA
Organism: Polaromonas sp.; assembly: GCA_038902915.1. Lineage (GTDB taxonomy): Bacteria > Pseudomonadota > Gammaproteobacteria > Burkholderiales > Burkholderiaceae_C > Polaromonas. The sequence goes on along the minus strand of JBCKNC010000006.1, from coordinate 43,328 downwards.
CCGCTTCGCGGTGTTTGAATTCTTCCTTGCGGGCCGGGCCCACGCCCAGCGCCTGTAGCAGCAGGTTGCTTTTGATCTTCAGGTTGCGCCCGGTCATGATGTTGTCGAGCACACTCATGCCCTTGAACAGCGCCAGGTTCTGGAAGGTGCGCGCCACGCCCATGACCGCCACCTGATGGCTGTTCATGTGCTTGAAGGTCTGGCCGCGAAAGGTGATGCTTCCCTGCTGCGGCGTGTAAACGCCGTTGATGCAGTTGAGCATGGAGCTTTTGCCGGCGCCGTTGGGGCCGATGATGGCGCGAATCTCGTGCTCCTTCACATTGAAGGAAATGTCGGACAGGGCCTTGACGCCGCCGAAACTCAAGGAGATGTTGTGGACCTCGAGAATGATGTCGCCGATCTTTTTGGTCATGCTGCTGCCTTCACCGGTGCAAAGGTTCGGGTGTCGCTGATCTTCAGCGTGGCGCTGACACTGCCGCTGCGGCCGTCTTCAAACTTGACCACGGTTTCTATGAACTGTTCGGTTTTATCGCCATACAGCGCATCGATCAGTGGCTGGTATTTGTCGGCAATAAAGCCACGGCGCACCTTGTTGGTCCGGGTCAACTCGCCGTCATCGGCGTCGAGCTCCTTGTGCAGCACCAGGAAGCGGCTGATCTGCGAGCCCGCCAGCAGGGCGTCGGCGCTGAGGTCGGCGTTGACTTTTTCGACGCATTCCTTGATGAGTTGATAGACCTCGGGCTTTTGCGCCAGGTCGGTGTAGCCCGCATAGGGCAGGTTGCGCCGCTCGGCCCAGTTGCCGACTGCGTCAAAGTCGATGTTGATCATCACGCAGACTTTTTCGCGGCCGTCGCCATAGGCCACGACCTCTTTGATATACGGGAAAAATTTCAGCTTGTTCTCGACATACTTGGGCGCAAACATGGCGCCATCGTTGGCGCCGCCCTTGATGCGGCCGACATCCTTCACGCGGTCAATGATCTTGAGGTGACCGCTGGCATCAATGAAGCCCGCGTCGCTGGTGTGGTACCAGCCGTCCGCGGTCAGCACTTCTGCCGTGGCGGCCGGGTTTTTGTAGTATTCCTTGAGCAGGCCTTTTGACTTGACCATGATCTCGCCGTTGTCGGCCACTTTGATTTCAACGCCCGCAATCGGCACGCCAACCGTGTCTGCACGCGCTTCGTTGTCGGGCTGTAGGCAGACAAATACAGCCGTCTCGGTTGAACCGTAAAGCTGCTTCAGGTTGATGCCTATGGAGCGGTAAAACGTGAACAAATCCGGGCCAATCGCCTCACCTGCGGTATAAGCCAGGCGCACCCGCGAAAAGCCCAGCGTGTTGCGCAGCGGGCCATACACCATGGCGTTGCCTAGGCTGTAAAGCAGGCCGTTCAGCGCACCTATCGGCTTGCCATCCATGCGATCAGGTCCGACGCGTTTTGCAACGCCCATGAAAAAGTTGAACATGCCGCGCTTGATGCTTCCGGCATCTTCCATGCGGATCATGACGCTGGTCAGCAGGCCTTCAAATACGCGCGGCGGTGCAAAGTAATAGGTTGGCCCGGTCTCCTTGAGGTCAATTATCACCGTGGCGGCGCTCTCCGGGCAGTTGACGACATAGCCGCAAACCAGCCACTGCGCGTAGCTGAAAATGTTCTGGCCAATCCAGGCCGGTGGCAGGTAAGCCAGCACTTCCTCGGTGTTGCTCAAATTGTCAAATTCGGCGCCGGCCTGGGCGCGGTCCAACAATGTGTTGTGCGTGTGGACGACACCCTTGGGGTTGCCGGTGGTGCCGGAGGTGAAGAACATGGCGGCCACATCATCAGGCTGCGTTTTTTCGACCTGTTCCCGGAAAAACCCTGGCTGCTCGCCAGCGAAGGCCTGGCCCGAGGCGATCAACGCATCCAGCGCGACCAAACCCGGCTCATCGTAGTTGCGCAGGCCCTTGGGGTTGTCGTAAACAATGCTGGCCAGTTGCGGGCACTGGTCGCGGATATCCATCAGCTTGTCGACCTGCTCCTGGTCTTCGACCATCGCAAAGCGGACCTCGGCATTGGTGATGGGAAACACGCATTCGGCGCCCACCGCGTCCTGGTACAGCGGCACCGCAATCGCGCCCAGCGACTGCGCCGCCAGCATGGTGGCGTACAGGCGCGGCCGGTTCGCGCCTATGACGACCATGTGCTCGCCGCGCTGCAGCCCGGCCTGGTGCAGGCCGCAGGCAATGTGTTCAACCAGCGCGGCGATGCCGGCCCAACTGTGCGCTTGCCAGATGCCGTATTCCTTCTCGCGCATGGCCGGCGCCTCGGGGCGCTCGGCAGCGTGCTTGAGCAGCAAACGGGGGAAGGTGGTCTGCATTCGGTACCTTGTCTCCAGGGTGAAGTCCAGTGTCCATGAGGTATGGAAAGCGGAGTATGCGCGATATTAGGCTTGGGTTTGACGTTCTGGTGTCATTTTGACGACAAAATAGCGCGACAGCATTACAGCGGCAGCGTCAGCCGCAGTCCCAGCGTCCAGCTGCGGCCGGGCGCGGGTTCGTAAAACTGGCTGGCCGCCTGGTTCACGATCACCGAGCCCACATAACGCTTGCCGGTCAGGTTGTCGATGCGGCCATAAGCCGTCAGCAGCGACCAGCCCAAGGCCCAGCCCTGGCTGAGCTTGGCGTTGAGCGTGGTGTAGCCGTCGGTCGAGGCGCTGTTCACATCGTTGGCAAACATCCTGCCGGCGCTGGTGAGTTCAAGTCCGGCCCGGGTGCCCAGGCTGGTTCGCGTCTTCACAGCGACTAAGGTCTGGCTGGACCACAACAGCTCCGAGAAGACAAAGCTCTGCGGAATACCGGGCAGCTTGTTGCCAGAGGCGACAACGGATGAGCTGTTCGCATAGGCCTGTGAGAACCTGGCATCAATCCACGAGCCTGCCAGTGAGGCCTGAACCTTCGGATGGAGCAGCACCTTGCCGGAAATTTCCACACCTGTGCGGCTAGTGCTCGGCGCGTTCTTGAACGCGGTACGCCCAAAGTTGCTGCTGGACACCACGATCTCGTCGGTCGATGTGACCCGGAACAGGTTGAAATCCAGCCGACTTTGCGGCGTCGGCAACCATTTGGCACCCAGCTCGTAGTGCTGGCTTTTTGACGCATTCAGGCGGGGGTTAAACAGCGCCGTGGTCGTCGTGCCGCTGCTGGTGTAAGCCACTTCGGCCAGCGTCGGTGTCTCGAAGCCTTTGCCGTAGTTGACATACAGGTTGAGGTTGTCGCTGGCGTGCCAGGTCAGCCCGAGCACGGGGTTGATGGCGCTGTAGCGCACCGAGCCCGAGCCGTTTCCATCGGAGAGATAGAAGTCCTCGCTGGTGAAGCGCACCGTGCTGGAGCGCAGCCCGGTGGTCACCGACAGCTTGTCCGTCGCCAGCGTGGTGGCCTGCGCGAAGAAGTCGCTGTTCTGCGCTGTGTTGTCTTCGTTGCGCGTGAGCGAGCCCGGCGTTTTTTCTCCGAGGGTCGCTGCCCCGCTCTGGCGCCGCTCCTTGGAGTAGTCGAACTCATACCCGGCCAGCAGCGCCACTGGCCTGCCACCGATCCGGGTCTGTTGGTTGTACTGCAGGCCGGCGCCGTAGTAGTCGCGATCCAGTCCCACCCAGATGTTGTTGGCCTGGTATTGCAGGTTTTCACGGGTGCCGTAATAAGCCCGTGCCGTGAAGGAGCGGTCGTTATCCAGCGTATATTTCACCGACGTTCCGAGCTGGTTTTGCAGCGTGATCTTGCGCACCCGTGCGCTGACCGCGTTGCTGCCAGCTTGCTGCGGATTGGCCGCGAGCTGGGCGGCCGTCAGGCCCAGCGGGTCCTGCGCCAGCGGCATGTCGAAGCGGTTGAACACCACATTGACGCGGGTCTGCTGGTTCGGCTCGAAGCTCAGTTTGCCATTGAACTGTTTGCGTTCGGTTTTGCTGTTGCTGCGGTAGCCGTCGATGTCGAAGGTGCTGTAGTCCGCCACTAGGCCGACCGCGCCGATGCGGCCGGCGTACTGCCAGTCGGTCCGGCGCAGGCCGTAAGAGCCGGTGTAGAGCTGGCTGAGAAATTCGGGGGTTTTGGGCGCATCACGGGTGAAGGCATGGATCACGCCGCCCGCCGAGTTGCCGTACATCTGGGCCAGCGGACCGCGCAGCACCTCGATGCGGTCGGTTGAGGTCAGGCTGATTGACGATGCCTGCCCCTGGCCGTCGGGCGTGGTGGCCGGAATGCCGTCGATGAGCAGCCGGATGCCGCGAATGCCGAACGCTGCGCGTGAGCCAAAGCCGCGTATCGACACCTGCAGGTCTTGTGCGTAGTTTTGGCGGTTGAGGATGGTGAGGCCGGGAATGCGGTTCAGTGACTCGGACAGGTTGACCTGCGGCCCGGCACCCTCAATCGTTTCGCGGTCCACCGACGCAATCGCGCCCGGTGCATCAAAGCTGCGCTGCTCGGCGCGCGTGGCCGTGACGACGACGCTCTCCAGGGTCTGAGCATGGGCGGACAGGGCCGTCATCGCCGTCAGGGCCAGCGACAGCGTCACCTTGGCTGAGACACCCGCGGACGGGTTGGGAATAGGGTTGGGATTCATGGATTGTTCTAATGCTAAGCGGTATTAAATTATTTCAGAGACAGTACATATTTGGCCAAAATAAGGGCGTCCGCCTTGGACAACTTAGGTTGTGGTGGCATCACGTCTATACCCCAAACACCAGTACCACCAGCCTTGATTTTTTTAGCTAATTTTTCAGCAGCCTTGCTGTCGTTGGCATATTTAGCTGCCACTTGATTCCATGGCGGACCGTACTTTCTTTTGTCAATGGCGTGGCATGCAAGGCAATTACTTTTTAAGAGTAAATCATAATCAGCATAGGCAAAACTCATAGTGCCTGTTAAGCATGAAAATACCAAAAAGCTGACTAATTTTCTCATTTGCAAATCTCAAAAGGCTTTAAAAAAATAAAAAAATGCGCTGACCCGAAGGGCAGCGCATTTCAGGGAAACAATTATTCAGGTTTTACGCGGATGATGATGCCTTGGTCCTCAAAAGCCACATACAGATTGCCGTCTGGTCCCTGAGATATTGCACGGAAGCGCCCAGTCACTGTAGGCCAAGAAGCCTGAACTACCGTAGAAGTGAGTCCATCCGCACTGATCTTCAGCACATCCATACGGTTGCCGACGGCTGTGCCGTGAATGCCGATACCGGAGTATCCAACAACCATCCGACCATCCCAGTCTTTCCACTGTTTACCAGACAGGAAAGCGTTGGAGAACATGCCTTGTGACAGCCCATTATTATTCCACGCTGGCTTCATGGCGTTGGGGTAGGTTTTGAGGTCAGTCATCGGCATAAATGCTGCGCGCTTTTTATTGTCCATGGCACCCATTTGGTTGGGTGAATAGCCACAATAGTCGTCTGAGCAGTCCTTGCGGCCGCCGATGTTGGGGCGAGGATCCCAGCCAGCATTGCCACCATTGACCAGAGCCGTCACCTCATCTGTATGCCATGGGCCATTTTCAGCGGTGAATGGGCGGCCATCACCAGGACGGAAAGCAATGGCTTGGGGATTGCGGTGTCCATAGGTGTAGATGCGGGGATCAAAGCCAGCTGGCGGCTTGTTACCTGCTGCAGCTTTGCCGTCTCTGTCAATACGCAAAACTTTTCCGGAGATGATGGTGGGGCTTTGTGGACCTGCTCCCAAGTGATTGTCACCCGTGGTCAGGTAGATAAAACCGTCAAGTGGGCTGAAGCGAACACGACCGCCGTTGTGTGCACCGGGTCCACCAAACGGGTGCTTGGATTCCTTTGGTTTGTAGTTGACATCAGGAACGATGTCGGTCCGCTCAGACACGTTGGTAAATGTTGCATCGACCTTCATGCGCATGAGGCGGTTATTCAGTTTGCCGCCGAGTTTAGAGCTGGAATAAACATAGATCTGGCGGTTTTTGGCAAAGTCAGGATCAACCTCAACACCCATCATGCCGGCCTGGCCATCGCAGAAAAGGTCTGCGCTGGTGGATGTATAGCCGGTGACGCCACCGATAGCGTGCAATTTGTTGATAGCGCCTGAGGGGAGTCGAACCGACAAGCCTTTGCACTTCTCAGTGAAGAACATGGTTCCGTCTTTCAAAAAAGACATGTCCCATGGGGAATCAAGCTTGCTAACCACAACTTCAGTAGTAAGAACGGGTGTTGCTGCATACAGACCACCAGACGCCACCAAACTTGCGGCAACTAATCCGGCTTTTACTAGATTGATATTTTTCATGAATTCTCCGAGGTGTTTTGGGGCAAGCCAGCCATGAGTGCTTCACAACTTATCATGCCCTATGATAAAAAATGCTACCGCTTTCAAGCTTCCCCAGTTGTTAAAAATCTCAGAGATAGATCTACGACCCAAGCAACTGCGTAACCCGGATGCATTGTTAGCGGAAGTAAATCTAAAATAGCATAGTAAAAACCCTAGGGACTCTCTGCATAACTCTGGCGAGGCTGTGGTGTGCGGATCGAGATGGGCCGCAAGGCGTCTTTTTGCAGTCAATAGCCCAGCTATTGGCAAGAAAAACAACGCAGCGGACCGCTCGAGCCCGCACAATCACAGACCGCAGGGAGTTATGCAGAGGGTCCCTAGGGGCGTGCCGAGGGCACAATGAATTTGGGCTCTGACCCCAAAAACCCTTAAAGCTTTGGCACAATTTGCCGATGTCATCCACCACATCATCCTTCGCCCCCTTCGCTTCTTTCCCCGCTGGCCGCCCACGCCGCCTGCGCCGCGATGCCTTCACGCGCAACCTGGTGCGCGAAAATCTACTGACTGCACACGATTTGATTTACCCGGTGTTTGTGCTCAGCGGCCAGCAGCGACGCGAAGCCGTTGCGTCGATGCCAGGTGTCGAGCGACTCAGCCTTGATTTGCTGCTGCCGGTGGCCGAAGAATGCGTCAAGCTTGGCATTCCGGTGATGGCGCTGTTCCCAGTGATTGATGGCTCGCTTAAAACCTGGGACGGTAAGGAGGCTACCAACCCGGACGGCCTGGTACCGCGTGTGGTGCGCGAGCTTAAAAAACGTTTCCCCGAACTCGGCGTGATGACCGACGTGGCGCTAGACCCCTTCACCACACACGGGCAAGACGGCCTGCTTGACGACAACGGCTACATATTGAATGATGAGACTGTCGCGGTACTGGTGCAACAAGCACTGTGCCAGGCCGAGGCTGGCGTCGACATCGTCGCACCCAGTGACATGATGGATGGCAGAATTGGAGCGATTCGAGCAGCGCTCGAATCGAGCGGCGCAATTCATACAAAAATCATGGCCTACAGCGCCAAATATGCGAGCGCGTTTTACGGCCCCTTCCGTGATGCGGTCGGCTCCAGCAGCAACCTCGGCAAGGCCGACAAAAAGGTCTATCAGATGGACCCCGGCAACAGTGACGAGGCACTGCGCGAAGTGGCGATGGATATCGCCGAAGGCGCGGACATGGTGATGGTCAAGCCCGGTATGCCCTACCTCGACGTGGTGCGCCGCGTGAAGGACGCGTTCGGGGTGCCGACCTTTGCCTACCAGGTCAGCGGTGAATATGCCATGCTCAAAGCCGCCGCCATCAACGGCTGGCTGGACCATGATGCAGTGATGATGGAAAGCCTGCTGGCCTTCAAGCGTGCAGGGGCCGATGGCGTACTGACTTATTTTGCGCTGGATGCAGCCAGATTGCTACAAAAATAGGAGCTGGTCAGAGTTTTTGACCCTAAAACCGCCTTAAAAACACCCCCAAAGACTGCCTGCCGTGCAAATCATAGAATTCACCTTTGATAGCCTGCGCTTTGTAGATGCTGTGCCTGCACAGGCACCAGCCAACGGGTTTGTGTGGGTGCTGCTGGACCGCGACGAATTTGAAGCTACCCTAGCGCAACTGCAAACCGCAGCGCAAGGCATTGGCGGCTCGACCCTGTTAGACCTGCATTGCCAAGACCTTGGCAACGCGCTGCATCCCTCACACTATGACTACACCTCGGTGTACGACCTCATCATCTTCCGGCGCCTAGCCACGCAGATCGAAACCCGCGCCGAGGTTGGGCACGAAGCCGCGATTGAAACCTATCACGGCCAGGGCGGTACATCACGCATCAAACCGCGCGGCGGCATGCCGGCGTTTAACCGCATCAGCTCCAAAGCTGTCGGCTTTGCGGTGTTTGACCGCCTGCTCATCAGCGTACACCCGCGCGACTGCTACGCCGCCAAAAGTTTTATCCAGCGCTTTCTGGCCGATGTGAAGTTCAGCGTCGATGCCGTCACGCTGGACCCGGCCAGCGCCCGCAACCGCATCCCCACCAGCCCGGCAGACCTGGTGCTGCGCATGGTCAACGCCATGGTCGACAGTTATCTTGATTTGCGCAAAGAGCTCACCAGCCAGCTTGAGCACTGGCAGGGCGAGCTGCTCAAACCCAGCACGCGCTTCAACAACTGGGGCGCGCTGATGACCGCACGCAGCCAGTTGCATGTGCTCGAAGACCTGTGCGACGAGCAGCGCGACGCGATGCAAGAGTGGCTCGATTCACTGCGCGAGCAGCCGCTGTCGGCGTTTACATGGGGTAGCAGTAATGGCGGTGGCAATAGTGGTGGGAATAGTGGTGGTAAGAGTGGGGGAAATGGCGGCGCTGCTGATGCCGTGCTGGCACCAGCAGACCCACAACTGGCCCACACACAGGCGCAGGCCCAGCGCGACCAGTTGGTGGCACGCGCACGCGATGTGATCGAGCACATTGAGCGCGTGGTGCATCACGCCAGGCGGCTGGAACAATCAGCCGAGACCGTGGTGCAAATCCACTTCAGCGCACAAAGCAACCGCACCAACGACATCATGCGCACGCTGACCGCCTTGACCGCAGTGTTTTTGCCACTCAACCTCATCACCGGGTTTTTCGGCATGAACTTCGAGTTTCTGCCGCTCATCCATCACCCCAGCGCGTTCTGGTGGACGCTTGGCTTCATGATTTTGCTGGTGCTTGTGGTGGTGGCTGTGTTTTGGCGCAAGCAGTATTTGGCTAGAACACGGCGATAGGCACTAGCTGTGTGACATGAAAAGCCGTCAAGGTACTTTTCGTGACAAGATTACTAAAACTCTTTACTATTCAAATAGTTAAGAAAATTAAATCTTGTCAAAATGCCACCTAAACTCCCCTCTTTAGACATCGTTGCGCAAGTTAGCGCAGCCGGGCTGATGGGGCTTGCGCCGCAAAAATTGGAAGCTCTGGCACCGAGCCTTAGTCGCTCCACCCTCAACCGGCGATTGGCTGGGCTGGTCAAAAGCGGTGCCCTACAAGTGCTAGGCGCAGGCCGCGCCACGCGCTATGTATCTGGCTCACCTTTCACACGGGCTGATATTGATGCCTACTTCAGCACGCCTTGGCAGCAGCGGCCCACTGCCGTTTTCAATGCAGCGCTGCTAAGTACCGCCCCACACATTGAGGCCGGCAAAGCACTGCGTTGCACGCAAATACAAGCACTCGCCCTGCCGATTGACAAGCGCTTTCTGGCCAGCTTTTTGATTGATCTGTCATGGGGGTCATCGGTGCTCGAAGGTGGCAGCTATTCGGCGTTGGACACCGAAGCTTTGATTCAATACGGTCAGCGCAACAAAGACAAACCCACAGCCGATGCGATTTTGGTACTCAATCACAAACAGGCGGCCGAGTATTTATGGACGCACCGCCTGCTGACAAACGAGAACGTCTGCGCCATGCACGCCCTGCTGACCGACGACCACGCGATGCAACAAGTCGCCGATTCAGACCACTTTTTGCCCCAGCACCAGCGCGGCAAAGCGCGTGAGTTTGAAGAGATCAACCTCGGGCAATCAAGCTACCTTCCGCCATTCAGACCCGGCACGGGCTTTATCGCCAAAACATTTGAGCAACTGCTCATCACGGCCAACACGCTAGCGCCCATTGATGCGGCGCTGTATTTGATGACCCGCATCCCCTACCTGCAAGCATTTGCCAACGGCAACAAACGCACATCACGCCTGGCCGCCAACGTGCCGCTGCTGACAAGCGGCTTGCTACCGTTTTCGTTTTCAGATGTGGACAAGAGCGACTACATACGTGGCATGGCCGCGTTTTACGAGCTGGGCAGCCTGCACGTCATGGAGCAAACTTTTATCAAAGGCTATGCCAAGTCCGTCGTGCGCAGCAGCAACATCCCGGCCAACTTGCGCGGCGTGGGTTTTGATGTTGACGAGGTAGCTGAGGCGCTATCGGATTTCATCAACACCGGCAGAAGGCCTGGCGACAAACGGGCGCAGTTGTTTTTAAGTGCCTAGATTTTTAGCCACGTCAAACCAAATGAGTCGCCAAAAATGCCAGGGTGCGCTCCATCGCTGATTTTGCGGCCTCCGCGTTGTAGGCACCGCGCTGGTCGCAGTTAAAGCCGTGGTCTGCCGCGTAGATGTGTGTCTGGACTTTGGGGTGGGCCTTGATGAAAGCGTTGACACCTTCCATGGGCACCGAATGGTCGTGGTCGCTGAAGTGCGCGAATACCGGGCACTTGGGTGTGCGCGCAATTTCCTCAGTGGCCACCATGCCGCCGCCGTAGTAGGGTAGCGCTGCGCTCAAGCCGGTCAGCATGCAGGCCGAGCGCCAGGTCAGAAAACCGCCAAAGCAAAATCCAACGATGCCGACCTTGCCTGCTCCAGAGCTTGCAGCGTGGTCAATCGAGGCCTGAATGTCCTGCATGATGCCCGCACCCGGCAAGGCCATCACAGCGGCTTTCAGGGCGATGCCGGCTTTCATGGTGGCCTCGTTGTAGCCAATGTCGACGCCCTTTTCAACGCGCTCGAACAAGGCGGGCGCAATCGCAAAATAGCCCTGAGCGGCAAAACGGTTCACCACATCCTGGATGTGTGAGTTAACGCCAAAAATTTCCTGCACCACCACCATGGCACCTTTGGCCTTGCCTTGTGGTTCGGCCACATAGGCCGGAAAAGTAAAACCGTCTGCAGCTTTGAGGTCGATAAATTTACCCATGATGCGAATGCTCCTGTACATTGTTGAACTTGGTTGATGAAGTGAGTGTTTGTACACCCAATTGGTATTTTTGCAGAAAATGCTCAATAAGCGGCGTAGATGAATCCATAAACGTGCAGGGGGAAAATGCTAGACACAAAACATCCCGATAACAAAACCAACAGGCAACCATGCAAGACAACGCATCAGGCATTCAGCAAAACAGCGACAACGTCTTTGACTACATCATCATTGGCGCAGGCACCGCCGGTTGCCTGCTGGCAAACCGCCTGAGCGCCGATTCGTCCAAGCGCGTGCTGCTGATTGAAGCTGGCCGCAAAGACGACTACCACTGGATTCATATTCCCATCGGTTATCTGTATTGCATCGGCAACCCGCGCACTGACTGGCTCTACAACACCGAACCCGACGCGGGCTTAAATGGCCGCGCGCTGCGCTATCCGCGCGGCAAAACGCTGGGCGGCTGCTCCAGCATCAACGGCATGATTTACATGCGTGGCCAGGCGCGCGACTACGACGAATGGGCGCGCCTAGCAGGCGAGCCCGCCTGGCGCTGGGAAAACGCGCTGCCGCACTTCAAACTGCATGAAGACCATTACAAAGGCGCTGATGCCATGCATGGCGCACGCGGCACCACACCCGAGCTGATGCAGAACCAGGCTGCGGCGTATCAAAAAATATTGCGCCAGCGCAATGCCGGCGCTGAATGGCGGGTTGAGAAGCAGCGTCTGCGCTGGGACATTTTGGATTCGTTTGCCGAGGCCGCGATACAGGCAGGTATACCGAAAACCGATGACTTCAACCGTGGCAACAACGAGGGCGTGGGCTACTTTGAGGTGAACCAGAAAAACGGCTGGCGCTGGAACACCGCCAAGGCGTTTTTGCGGCCTGCTTGCTATGCGCGCCCCAACTTTGAACTGTGGAACAGCGCACAGGTCTGCAAGCTGGTCATCGCAGCGCAGCCTGATGGCAGCAAGCGCTGCACGGGTGTCGAAGTGTGGACAGGTAGCCAGCGCGTGACGGCGCTCAGCACCCGCGACTCGGGCGCTGACCGCGGCCTGATAGGTGAGGTGTTGCTGTGCGCTGGCAGCATTGGCTCACCGCAAATTTTGCAGTTGTCGGGCATAGGCCCCGGCGCTCTTTTGCAGCAGCACGGCATTGCCGCCCTGCAAGACCTGCCCGGCGTCGGTGCCAACCTGCAAGACCATTTGCAAATACGCTCGGTGTACAAAATTAAAGGTCCAAATGACAAAGCTGGGAAATGGGGCCTGTCGCTCAACACCATGGCCAACTCATTGCTTGGCAAGGCGCGCATCGGGCTTGAATATGCGCTGAAGCGTTGCGGCCCGATGAGCATGGCCCCCTCGCAACTGGGTGCGTTTACGCGCAGCGACCCGAGCCAGCCTTATCCGAACATTCAATACCATGTACAACCCCTGTCGCTGGATGCCTTTGGCGAGCCGCTGCACAGCTTCAACGCATTTACCGCCAGCGTCTGCAACCTGAACCCGACCAGTCGTGGCACGGTACACATCAAGAGCCCGCATTTTGAAGACGCACCCGCCATTGCGCCCAACTACCTGAGCACGCCAGAAGACCGCCAGGTGGCGGTTGATTCACTGCGCGTGACGCGCAAGATCGTCAGCCAGAGCGCACTGGCCAAGTACCAGCCGGAAGAGTTCAAGCCCGGCGTGCAGTTCCAGTCAGACGAAGACCTGACGCGACTGGCGGGTGACATTGCCACCACTATTTTTCACCCGGTGGGTACCACCAAGATGGGCCAGGAAGATGACCCCATGGCCGTGCTGGACTCACACCTGCGCGTGCGCGGCATCAAGGGCCTGCGGGTGGTTGATGCGGGCGTGATGCCGCTCATTACCAGCGGCAACACCAACTCGCCAACGCTGATGATTGCCGAGAAAGCGGCTGAGTGGATACAGGCCGGGCTTTGATGCTTGGCGAACTGATGGACACTTCTAGAAATTCAGGTTTTCTGGATGCAGTGCAAGGCGGACGGAACGCAGCAACCGGAACGGGGTTATTGGGGTCAGACGCCAATTTCATTGCGATGCAGAGCATCGCACCCGGCGGGCGTGCCAAAGGCACGATGAATTTGGACTCTGACCCCAAAAACCCTGCGAGTACCGCCCAACGACGCAATTCGCCCGAAAAATGAATTTATAGAAGTGCCCTATGGAATTATTTCTTGTCTCCCTCGCCTCGTTGATGGCCGGTTTTGTGGATGCGATTGTGGGTGGCGGTGGCCTGATACTGGTGCCTGCGCTGTTCGCGGTGTTTCCGGCAACGCCCCCCGCAACCCTGCTCGGTACTGGCAAGGGTGCCTCGATTTTGGGCACTGCCGTGGCGACTGCGCAATATGCACGCCGGGTCGATATGCGCTGGAAAGCACTGCTGCCCGCAGCGGCAACCGGATTTGCCGGTTCATTGGCCGGGGCCTGGCTGGTTACCACTGTTTCAAGCGAGTTTTTGCGCAAGGCACTGCCCTTTGTATTGCTGGCCGTGCTGGCCTACACGCTGGTCAAAAAAGACCTAGGCCGCCACCACACGCCGCGTTTTACCGGCTGGGCCGAGACCCTTGCGGCCTGCTGCATCGCTCTGGTGCTGGGCTTTTATGACGGTTTTTTTGGCCCCGGTACCGGCAGTTTTTTTGTGTTTTTATTTGTCCGCTGGCTGGGCTACGATTTTTTGAACGCCTCGGCCTCAGCCAAGCTGCTCAACACCGCCACCAACTTTGCCGCGCTGGCGCTGTTTGCGTACAAGGGCCATGTCTGGTGGCACTTTGCGCTGGCGATGGCCGTAGCCAATGTGATTGGTAGCTTGGCTGGTACGCGCCTAGCGCTCAAGCATGGCTCTGGCTTTGTGCGCATCGTGTTTATGCTGGTGGTCGGTGCGCTGATTTTGAAAACCGGATTTGATGCGTTTTTGAAGTAAGGCCAATAGCCGTATTGGGTAGATTGGCTGAGTTAGCTAAATGGCCTGGTGCAGCAGCGCCACTACCCGTTGCCAGCAGCGCGGGCATATCGGCCACGCGGCGCGGCTTGCCGATGGGCGCTGCGGCCATTCCTTTTTGCACTGCGGCCATGTCTTCTTCGCTGGGGTACTGACCCATCAACCAGTAGTCGAATACCCGGCGCGCCATCGGGGCGGCATGGGCGGCGCCGAAACCGGAGTTCTCCACAATCACCGCCAGCGCAATTTTCGGATCGTCGGCTGGCGCAAAGGCAATGTAGAGCGCGTGGTCGCGCTGAAACTCTTCCATCTTGCTGGCGTTGTAGCGGCCTTTCTGCCCAATACCGACGGCCTGCGCCGTCCCGGTTTTGCCGCCGGAGAGATAGCCAGCATCGGCAAACACGCGGGTGGCGGTGCCTTCCTGGGTGACGCCCACCATGGCTTTGCGCACGATGGCCACGTTCTCAGCCTTGTAGCCCAGATCTTCGGCGGAAGCCAGCGGCAATGTACGCATGGCGCGCGTGACCGGGTCTTGCGTGCCAATCACCAGACGCGGCTTGCGCTTGATGCCGTTATTGGCCAGTACGGCCGTGGCCTGCGCCAGTTGCAGCATGGTAAAGCTGTTGTAGCCTTGGCCTATGCCGAGCGAAATGGTTTCACCGGCATACCAGCGCTGCTGTTCGGGTTTCTTGTAGTAGGCACGTTTCCACGCCGTGCTGGGCAACAGGCCGCGCACTTCGCCTTGAATGTCGATGCCGGTGAGCTGGCCAAACCCCAGCGGTTTCATGAAGTCGTGCATGGCATCCACCCCCAGCTCGTTGGCCAGGGAGTAGTAATAGACGTTGCTGGATTTGACGACGCTGATGTACATGTCAACCGGGCCCAGCGCTTTGTCACCATGGCTGCGAAACTGGTGGCCGCCAAACATCCAGGAGCCCGCGTCATTGATAACGGTGGAGGCGGTGCGTTTGCCGGTCTCCAGCGCGGCCAGCGCCATGAACGGCTTGTAGGCCGAGCCCGGCGGATAGGTGCCGCGCAGCGCGCGATTAAGCAAGGGCTTGTCAATCGACTCATTCAGCGCTTTCCAGCTCTCGGCATCAATGCCATCGACGAACAGGTTGGGGTCAAACGTCGGCTTACTGACAAAGGCCAGCACGTCGCCGGTCTTCGGGTCCAGCGCCACCAGCGCGCCGCGCCGCTCGCCAAACATGTTTTCAATCAGTTTTTGCAGGCCAATGTCAATCGACAGCATCACCGTATCGCCCGGCGTGGCGGGGCTGCTGGCCAGCTTGCGTACCACCCGGCCACCGGCCGAGGTTTCGACTTGGTCAACGCCGGTGGTGCCATGCAGTTGCTGCTCAAAACTTTGCTCGACACCGAGCTTGCCGATGTAGTCGGTACCGCGGTAGTTGCCCTCGTTTTCGCTGTTTGCTATGGTTTCTTTTTCAGCCTGGTTGATGCGCCCTATATAACCCACCACATGACTGCCCAGCTCGCCAAAGGGGTAGCTGCGAAACAGCCTGGCCTTGATGTCCACGCCCGGAAAGCGAAAACGCTGGGCCGCAAAGCGTGCCACTTCTTCGTCGGTCAGGCGGGTGCGTATCGGCAGTGATTCAAAATTTTTCGACTCTTCACGCAGGCGCTTGAAGCGGCGCTTGTCGCGCAACTGGATGTCAATGACTTTTTCAAGCGCGGCAATCGTTTCGTCCAGATTGTCAACCTTTGAGGGCGTGATCTCCAGCGTGTAGGCCGAGTAGTTGGTGGCCAGCACCACGCCGTTGCGATCCAGTATCAGCCCCCGGTTCGGCACGATGGGCACAACGGCCGTGCGGTTGCTTTCGGCCTGCTCGCTCAGTTCATCATGGCGCACCACTTGCAGGTACACCAGTCGCGCTACCAGCAAAACAAAGCACAGCAGCACCACCAGACTGGCAACCAGCACGCGCGCGCGAAAGCGCGACAGGTCGGCTTCTACATTTCGGAGTTCGGTCATGGCGTTGTGATTGTGCGGCTAAAGCGGTCGATTCGCATCCTGGTCGGGCGCACGCCTTTGCGGCACCAGAAGCAGCACGCTGACAACTGGCCACAGCAACGCTTCAGCCAAAGGCGCGAGCACGGCTATCCAGCCGGGGAACATGCCACCACCCACCAGGCGAATCAACAACTCCACAGCATGCGCAATGGCAAACAGCGGCAACACCTGTACGGCTTGCGATGGCACGGTAAACCAGAGCAGGCGGCGGTGAATCATGATGGCGAAAAAACTTAAAGCGGTGTAGGCCAGCGCATGTTGGCCCAGCAATGACGACTGATGCACATCCATGCCAAGGCCGAACATGAAGGCCAGGCCAATGCCTACGCGCAGCGGCTGGTGTACGTTCCAGAAAACCAGCACCAGCGCCAGAAAATCGGGCATCCACGGCACACGCCCGAGTGGCAGCATGTTGAGCAGCAAGGCCGCAATCAGACTGCCCCAGATGAACAGCGGGTTGGCTGGCAGCAGCAGTTGCTGGCCTGATGATCGCATCATCATTGATCAGGCTCCTGCATGATCATCGAGCGCCGCGCAGGGCCGCCCCAAGCAAGCTCAGCCCCCTCGGGGGGCAGCGAAGTACACGCAGTGACGAGCGTGGGGGTCATCTGGCTGTTCCTCTTTTGGCGGGCCGGACCGAGGCTACGGGTTCAACTTCGGGCCGGGGCGGTATCTGGCTGGATATCGGCTTGACCACCATGACGTGCCGCGCGGCACTGACCAGCGCCTGCGGGACACAGTAAATTTTGGCAAAAGCTGATTCGGCGCGGCGCTCGATGCGGCTGATTTTGGCCACTGGCAGGCCGGGCGGGTACACCCCGTCGACACCGCTGGTGGTCAGCAAGTCGCCCTGCTGCACGTCTGAATTGCTGCCCATGAAGCGCAGCTCCAGCCCGTTGCCCGAGCCCGAAGGGTCGCCATAGGCCACGCTGCGGGCTCCGGTGCGGATGTTGAGCACGGGAATAGCCAGGTCACGGTCAATCAGCAAGGTGACTTCACTGACCAGCGGGTGTACGCGCGTGACCTGACCCAGCACGCCGAATTCATCCAGCACGGGTGAGCCCAGATCAACGCCCTGTAGCAGGCCTTTGTCGATGATCACCTTGCGGCTGTACGGGTCTGCCGCGTCGTACAGCACTTCAGCAGCCATCACAGACGTGGCCAGTCGCTCACGCAGCCCAAGCAGTTTGCGCAGGCGACTGTTTTCTTGTAGCAACGGCTCAACCTGTCCGGCGCGCAATGATTGCAGCGCCAATTTTTTGGCGGCTTGCTCGGTGTCGGTTTTGGCCTGGTCTAACCCAGCAAGGTATTCGGCTGCGTTCTTAACAGCCCGCACTGGCTGCATGGCCAGCCACTGCACCGGGTACATGGCGGTTGCCAGCGTTGCACGAAGCGGCTGGGTAATGCGAAAGCGCGTGTCTGCGACCATTAAAAACAGCGCCAGGGCGCTGAAAAACAGCAACTTGGACAGCGCCGACGGCCCCTGTTTGAAAAAGGGCGGCGGGGTTCTGTCCAGGGTTCCTAAAGGCATGGTGCAGGCATGTAATGGGCCAGGGCCGTGCCTTGTGGGAGTCGCAGTACTAGGCCTTATTCCGTCGTGAAGATGGAACCCAGGCGGTCCATACGCTCCAGCGCCATGCCACAGCCGCGCACCACACAGGTCATGGGGTCTTCGGCCACCAGCACCGGCAGACCGGTTTCTTCGGCCAGCAGCCTGTCAAGGTCGCGCAGCAACGCGCCGCCGCCGGTCAGCATCATGCCGCGGTCGGCGATGTCGGCACCGAGTTCAGGCGGTGTCTGCTCCAGCGCATTTTTGACGGCGCTGACGATGTTGTTGAGCGGGTCGGTCAGGGCTTCCAAAATTTCGTTGCTTGAGATGGTGAAGCTGCGCGGCACGCCTTCAGACAGATTGCGGCCGTTGACTTCCATCTCTTTCACTTCAGCGCCCGGGAAGGCCGAACCGATTTTTTTCTTGATGGCTTCAGCCGTGGGCTCGCCGATCAGCATGCCGTAGTTGCGGCGGATGTAGTTGATGATGGCTTCGTCAAAACGGTCGCCGCCGACACGCACGCTGCCTTTATAGACCATGCCGCCCAGCGAGATGACGCCGACCTCGGTGGTGCCGCCGCCGATATCGACCACCATGGAGCCGATGGCCTCGGACACCGGCAGGCCGGCGCCAATGGCGGCGGCCATGGGTTCTTCAATCAGGTAGACGGCCGAAGCGCCGGCACCGAGTGCGCTTTCACGAATCGCGCGGCGCTCGACCTGGGTCGAGCCGCAGGGTACGCAGATGATGATGCGCGGGCTGGGCTTGAAGAAGCTGCGCGGATGCACCATTTTTATGAACTGCTTGAGCATCTGCTCGGTGACGGTGAAGTCGGCAATCACGCCGTCTTTCATCGGGCGAATCGTCTCGATGTTGCCGGGCACTTTGCCGAGCATGGCCTTGGCTTCGTGGCCGACCGCCAGGATGGTTTTTTTGCCCTGCGGGCCACCTTCGTGGCGAATCGCCACAACTGATGGCTCGTCGAGCACAATGCCGCGGTCGCGGACGTAAATCAGGGTGTTGGCGGTGCCAAGGTCAATCGCCATGTCGGTGGAAAAATGCCGACGAAATGCTTCAAACATATATTCAGAATCCGGGTTGCGGCATAGGGCGGAAAACAGATCAACAACATCCACAACCTTGCACAAAGCAATTTCAAGCGGTTTCAAGCGCCTAAAAAACGCCTAAAGGATGCAATCAACCCTGATTTCACACCAAAGACGGGATAATAACGCATCCCTTTGCACGCTTTGCCCGTTTTCCGCCCTCCGCTAGCGCTATCGCTAGGTGTAAAGCCGGGTGTAAAGCCAAAGGATTTGCACCGATTTTTGAGGTCCCCTGATTCATGGCTATAGATTCCAAAGAAATTGCACGCGTCGCCGATCTGGCGCGGCTTGAATTACGCCCCGACGAAACCGAGCGCGTGCTCAGCCAGCTGAATGGCTTTTTTGCCCTGGTTGATCAGATGGCGGCCGTCAACACCGCAGGCGTTGAGCCACTGGCGCACCCGGCTGCGCTGCTAGGCGAGGTCGCACTGCGCCTGCGCGACGACATCGCCAGCGAACCCAACCAGCGCGATGCCAGTCAGGTCAGTGCACCAGCGGTTGAGCGCGGCCTGTTTTTGGTACCCAAGGTGATCGAATGAGCAGCACCACCGCAGCCACCGACCTGCACGATTTAGGCGTTGCAGAGCTGGCCGCCAAGCTCGCCGCAGGCGAAGTCTCCAGCGTTGAAGTCACCCAACATTTTTTGAAACGCATTGCACAGCAGACTAGTTTGGGCGCTTTCTTGGCGACTGACCCTGAGGTTTCACTGGCCCAGGCCAAGGCCGCCGATGCGCGGCTGGCCGCTGGCGAACGCACACCGTTGCTGGGCGTGCCGCTGGCGCACAAAGACGTGTTCGTCACACGCGATTTCGCCACCACCGCCGGCTCGAAGATGCTGGAAAATTACCGCAGCCCGTTTGATGCAACGGTGGTCGCCAAGCTGGCCGCCTCAGGCATGGTCACGCTGGGCAAGCTCAACTGCGACGAGTTCGCCATGGGCTCGGGCAACGACAACAGCGCCTACAAGCCGGTACACAACCCGTGGGACACCACACGGGTGCCTGGCGGCTCGTCAGGCGGCTCTGCGGCGGCTGTAGCGGCTCGGCTGGTGCCTGTGGCCACGGGTACAGACACGGGCGGCTCGATTCGCCAGCCCGCATCGCTGACCGGCATCACCGGCATCAAACCCACCTATGGCCGCTGTTCACGCTATGGCATGGTGGCCTTTGCGTCCAGCCTGGACCAGGCCGGGCCTATGGGCCGCAGCGCACTCGACTGCGCCCTGCTGCTGTCCGCCATGGCAGGCCCGGATTTAGACCGCGACTCGACATCGCTGGACATGCCAAGGTTTGACTATGCTGCTGATTTAATAGCTGGTCATGCTTGTAAACAGGGCGATACGGTTACTTTTGACCCTCAAAAACCACTCAAAAACCTGAAAATTGGCCTGCCCAAGCAGTTTTACGGTCAAGGTTGTGCGCCCGACGTGCTGGCAGCCGTTCGCAGCGCGCTAAACGAGTTTGAAAAGCTGGGCGCAACACTGGTAGAGGTTGATTTGCCACTCACCGAGTTGTCGATTCCGGTCTATTACGTGATCGCCCCCGCCGAGGCCAGCAGCAACCTGAGCCGCTTTGATGGCGTGCGCTATGGACACCGCGCAGCCCATTACACCGACCTGACCGACATGTACAAAAAAACTCGCTCCGAAGGTTTTGGTGATGAAGTCAAGCGCCGCATCATGATCGGCACCTATGTGCTGTCGCATGGCTACTACGACGCCTATTACCTCAAGGCGCAAAAAATCCGCCGGCTGATCGCCGGGGACTTCCAGAAAGCCTTCACCCAGTGCGACATCATTGCCGGCCCGGTGTCCCCAACCGTAGCCTGGAAGATCGGCGAGAGATCCGCCGACCCGGTCGCCAACTACCTGGCCGACATCTACACGCTGCCCGCCAGCCTGGCGGGCCTGCCCGGCATGAGCGTGCCCGCAGGCTTTGGCGCAGGCGGTATGCCGGTCGGCTTGCAACTGATTGGCAACTACTTCAAGGAAGCGCAGTTGCTGGGCGCGGCGCATCAATTTCAAGTGGCGACGGATTGGCATATGCGCAGACCTGCAGCTTTTGAGGTGATTTCAAAATGAGCCAGCTAGCCACGCCCGTAGAGACTTTTGCGCAGGCGCAAGTTGGCCGACCAACCGGCCCGCTGGTGCAGGGTTACGAAGTCGTCATCGGCTTTGAAACCCACGCCCAACTCACCACGCAGTCAAAAATTTTCAGCCGCGCATCGACCTCGTTTGGCGCAGAGCCGAACACCAATGCTTCCGCAGTTGACTTTGCATTACCCGGCGCCTTGCCGGTGATGAACAAGGGCGCGGTGCAGCGCGCCATCGAGTTTGGCTTGGCCGTGAATGCACACATTGCCGAGAGCAGTGTGTTTGCGCGGAAGAATTATTTCTACCCGGATCTGCCCAAGGGCTATCAGATCAGCCAGTTCGAGATTCCGGTGGTGCAGGGCGGCGTGGTCGAGTTCTTTTTAGGTGATGAGAAGAAATCGGTGCGCCTGGTACGTGCGCATCTTGAAGAAGACGCGGGCAAATCGCTGCACGAAGACTCGAGATTGGGCGGTGGTGGCATGAGCGGCATTGATTTGAACCGCGCTGGTACGCCGCTGCTAGAGATCGTGACTGAGCCCGACATGCGCTCCAGCGCAGAGGCCGTGGCCTACGCCAAAGAGCTGCACAAAATCGTCACCTGGATTGGCATTTGCGACGGCAACATGCAGGAAGGCAGTTTCAGGTGTGATGCCAACGTGTCGGTGCGTAAACCGGGTGCGGAGCTGGGTACGCGCCGCGAGATCAAGAACCTGAACAGTTTCAAGTTCATGCAGCAGGCGATTGACTACGAAGTGCGCTGGCAGATTGAGCAGATTGAAGACGGCAAAACGATTCAACAAGCAACGGTGTTGTTTGACCCGAACACCGGCAAGACACGCTCGATGCGAACCAAGGAAGATGCTGCGGATTACCGCTATTTTCCAGACCCAGATTTACCGCCGCTGGTGATTGGGCGGGATTGGGTTGAGCGCACGCGCAATGAGATGGCGGAGCTACCGCGTGTGATGGCTGCGAGGTTTATGGCTGACTATGGTTTGAGCGAATACGACGCGGGGCAGCTTACGCAGAGCAAGGTGTTGGCCGCGTACTTTGAAGCCGTGGCCATAGCCAGTAAGCAAGCTAAGCTGGCCAGTAACTGGGTAATGGGCGAAGTATCACGTCGCTTAAACGAGGACAACGTTGGATTTGAATCGATTCCAGTTACAGCTCAACAGCTGAACGTTGTAATTTTGCGCATCCAAGATGGAACCATTTCCAACGGAGGCGGAAAGCAAGTTTTAAATGCGCTTTGGGAAAACCCAAACCGCGTGGGCGAGTCGCTTGAAGCCGCTTATGGAATTGTCGACAGCATCATCGAAGCCAAAGGCCTCAAACAAATATCCGACACCGGCGAACTCGAAAAAGTCATAGCCGATGTTCTAGCCGCCAACGCCAAAAACGTAGAAGAAGTCCGCGCAGGTAACACCAAAGCCATGAACGCTTTGGTAGGCCAGGCCATGAAAGCCACCAAAGGCAAGGCGAATCCGGCGCAGGTCAATGAGTTGCTGAAGAAAAAGCTGGGTTAAAGCTATTTCTTCAAATCAGGTCCGGTAGTTGCCGACACGCCCATCTGCGCCCACAACTGCCTGAGCTTGACCAGCTCTTCGTCAAAGCGCTGGTTGACGCGCTTTTTTTCCATGTCCTGGTCCGCCACAAAACGCTTTTGCACCGCTACGCTGCTTTCGTTTTCCTCGAGCCTGCCCTTGAGCGGCGGCGGCGCCTTGCCGGGGTCTTTTTTATAAAACTCCATCTCGGCATTGATGGCGTTACGCTGCTCGGCAAGCTCCTGTGTCCGTTTGGTCGAAGCCTTGATCACCTCGTCCACCTGGGCCAGCGCCAGGCCACGCTCCCTGTCATGGACCTGCCGACTGGGGTAGCGCAGCAGCAGGGCGCGGTCACGCCGCTTTTCCTCGGCTTCCAGCGCTCGTGCCTCGGCGGCTACCTTGTCTTTTTCGTCCTGTGCGGCCCGCTCCTGCGCTGTCAGGGTCGGGCCAATCACGCGCCTGACGGTGCCGGAAGGCGTGATTTCGTTCTGCGTGCGGTCATTGCATTCGGCAATCGGGCGGTCCGATGTGATCTTACGGCCTTTGGCATCGGTGCAGGTGTAAATGCCCTGGGCCAGCGCAGCGCAGGGCAGCAGCAGGGTCATGGCCCAGAGCGTCGTCATCGCCTTGAATACGGTTGTCGAAAGCACTTGTGTCCATTCCATTTTCAGATCGATAGGAGATTAGGCGCGGGTTATTGGGGTCAGACACCAATTTCGCTGCAGTGCAAGCACTGCACCCTACGGGGGAGCCAAAGGCTCAGCGAATTTGGGCTCTGACCCCAAAAACCCACGGCAAGGCGAAGCAACAACATATCATATTGATCTGGAAGTGGAATCAATTCACGCCGTAGCGTTCCCTATAGGCCAATACCGCATGGTAATGCGCGCTCAATGTGTCACCGCCCTGCATTGCCAGATATTCAAGCAAGTCCGTCAGGCGGGCAATCGCGCAGACCTGCAAGCCGAGTTGGTTGGTGACATATTGCACCGCGCTGTAATCAACGTCAAGCCCGTTTTCAGTGGCTTTTTCCTGCCGATCCAGCGCAATCACCACGGCATGGGGAATCGCCCCTGCGGCCTTGATGATGGCAATCGACTCACGCACGGCGGTGCCGGCGGACATCACGTCGTCCACAATCAACACCCGCCCCTTGACCGGCGCTCCGACCAGCGAGCCGCCCTCGCCGTGGTCTTTGGCCTCTTTGCGGTTGTAGACAAACGGTAGGTTGCGGCCCAGCCGGGCCAGCTCGATGGCCAGCGCCACCGCCAGCGGAATGCCCTTGTAGGCGGGGCCGAAAATCATGTCGAACTGCAGCCCGGTAGCCTTTTCTTCAGCCAGCAACTGGCGCGCATAAAATTGCGCCAGACGGCCCATCTTGGCACCGTCGTCAAACAAACCTGCATTGAAAAAGTAAGGACTCAGGCGACCGGCCTTGGTCTTGAATTCGCCAAAACGCAGCACACCGGATTCAACCGCAAACTGCACGAACTCAAGCGCCAAGCTGCTTGACTCCGTGCTTACCGTTGCAATGCTCATTGGAAGTCCCATGTTTAAATTATCCAGCCTCAATCTCAACGGCATCCGCTCTGCGGCCAGCAAGGGCGTTGAGGGCTGGCTGGCAGAGGCCAGACCCGATTGTATTTGTGTGCAGGAACTAAAGGCCCAGGCGACCGACGTGGCCGGCCGATTTGAAGAAATGGCCGGACTCAAAGGGCATTTTCATTTTGCCGAGAAAAAGGGCTACTCAGGCGTTGCGGTCTACACCCGGCATGAGCCGAGCGACGTGATCGTCGGCTACGGCTCCAGCGAATTTGATCTAGAGGGCCGCTACGTCGAGCTGCGTTTTGACCGTCCGGCCCGCAAGCACGCACCCAAGCTGTCCATCATCAGCGCCTACTTCCCCAGCGGCTCATCAGGCGAAGAACGCCAGGCCGCCAAGTTTCGTTTTCTGGCCGAGTTTTACCCGCGTCTGGTGGCACTGAAGCAGGAGCGCGATTTTGTGCTCTGCGGCGACATCAATATCGCGCATCAGGAAATCGATTTGAAAAACTTCAAGGGCAATAAAAAGAACAGCGGCTTTCTGCCCGAAGAGCGCGCCTGGATGAGCGAGCTTTTGCGTAGTGATGTCGCTGATACCGCAGACAAATTGTTAGCCCCCACGCTCGGCACTGGCGTGTCCTCACTGCCCCCCGAGGGGGCTGAACTTGCTCGGGGCGGCCCGTCGCTGCGTTCGCCTGGCTTGGGCGGTGGCGGCATGGTCGATGTCTACCGCAAGCTGCAGCCCACCGCCACCGATGCCGCCTACACCTGGTGGAGTAACCGCGGCCAGGCTTATGCCAAAAACGTCGGCTGGCGGCTCGACTACCACCTGGCCACACCAGCGATGGCCGCGCTGGCAAAGACCGAGCACATCTACAAAGCACAGAAGTTTTCAGACCACGCGCCGATTACCGTGGACTATGAATTTGGCTTGTAGCTTGACGAATTTTTGCTACAAATTAAGGGCCCTTCTATAAATTACCGTTCACCCTGAGCTTGTCGAAGGGTCTGCTCGCTAAGTGGTTGTTTTTATTAGCTAAAGGCTTCGACAGGCTCAGCCCGAACGGGGTTTGGTAAATTTATAGAAGTGCCCTTAAATAACTAGCGCCTCGCCTTCGCCCCCAGCAGCCGCGCCTGATGCATCTGGTGCAGCGTGATCTTGCGTACCTCTGCCTGGCTGGTCTCTATGTGTGCGCGCAGCAGCATGGCCGCCTGGTCGCCGCGTTTGCGCTGTATGGCTTTCAAAATTTTGGCGTGTTCCTCGTAGGTCGCGTCAATGCGCGACTGCTTGGTGAAGTCGAGCCGGCGGATCACGCGGATGCGCTCGGTCACGTCGCGGTGCACACGCGCCATCTCGGCGTTGCCGGCCGCCGCCACCAGTGCGCAGTGAAAGGCTTCATCCCATTTGGAGACCTGCTCCATATCGCTGCTGCGCAGGTCCTGACTGACAAGCCAGATGGCGGCCAGGTCGTCGAGCATGGCCGGGTTGATTTTTACCGCGCTCTCACAGATCCGGTGTACCGCCGTCGTTTCCAGCACCATGCGCAGGTCGTAGAGTTCTTCAAACTGGTTGAAGTCAAACGGCAGCACGCGCCAGCCGCTCCTGAACAGCACTTCAACAAACCCTTCTTGCTGCATCCGGAACAGCGCCTGGCGCACCGGGGTGCGCGACACGCCCAGTCGCTCGCTGATTTCGGTTTCGGTAAAACGGTCACCCGACACGAGCTTGAACTCGGATACATCGCGCTTGAGCTGTTCGTAGACCGCATCGGCCCGCGAAACGCGCGGTGTTTTTGCGCTGCTGTAGGAGACAAACGCGGCAGTTGGCGCAAGGCTGTTCATAACCGATGCATCATAAACGCGATAAATCTGGTGCGCTGCCGTCAAGCCAGCAGGCTGACGTGCGCAGCCACCACGCGCCAACCCTCGGGCGTACGCAGCCAGGTCTGGCTCTGCCGGCCGGTCTTGGTGCCGCCGGTACGCTGGAACTCGACGTTGGCGGTGGCGAAGTCGCGGCCATAGGTGGTGACAACGGTCTGGAGCAAGGTGCGCTCCAGACCTTGCGAAGGACGGCCCGCGCGGAAGGCCCGGATGGCGTCGTAGCCGTAGAGGTTTTCCGTGGCGCCGTAGCGCAGGGTGCGCGGACTGTCCCAGAACAGCTCGTCAAGTACGGCCACATCATTGGTGACCAGGGCCTGCTCGTAGCGGGCGAACACCGCCGTGACTTCGGCCAGCACCTCGGGGAGGTTTATTTCCATCACAGGGCCGCCGCCTTCAGGTGCGCCACGCCGGCCTGCTGCAAGACCATTGCCGCGCGCAGCGCCAGGTCTTCGCGCCAGGGCGCGGTAATCAGCTGCACACCGATAGGCATGCCGCCCGTGCCCTCGGGCCACATCGGCGCGGCCACCACCGGACAGCCGGCGAAGGAAATGGGCTGCGTGAGCAAGCCCATGGCCGGACGGCTGGGATGCTTCACGCCATTGACTTCCAACCATTCGTTGCCAATCGGCGGGGCGCTCACGGGCGTGGCCGCTGTGATCAGCAGGTCCCACTCCTTGAACAGAGCATTGACCTTGTCGCGGTAGATGCGGCGGTAGCGCTGGGCGCGCAGGTACCAGGCCGCAGGCTGCATCGCGCCGGCAATGAAGCGGTCCACCGACAGCGGATCAAAGTCCTGCACCCGCGTGCGCAGGTCCTCCAAATGCAGGTTGCCGCCCTCGCTGGCGGTGATGATGAAGGCCGCCGTGCGGCCCAGGCTGGCATCGGGCCACAGCACCTGCGCGCGTGCGCCCAGCGTCTGGGCCGCCTGCTGCACCACTGCGCGCGCCGCCGGGCCAGCGTTGTCATGGAAATAGCCGCCCAGCACGCCGATGCGCAGGCCCTGCACGCCGCGGCTCAGGCAAGGGCTGGCGGGCTGAATGCTTAGGGCATGGCAGCCGGGGTCGAGCGCATCGGGATACTGCAAACTGTCATAGGCCAGCGCGAGACCTGCCACAGAGTTCGCAAACGGACCCAGGTGGTCAATGCTGTACACAAAGGGGTAGCTGCCGCGCCGGGAAAGCCGGCCAAAGGTCGGCTTCAAGCCCCACACGCCACACAGCGAGGCAGGCACGCGAATCGAGCCATTGGTGTCCGAGCCCAGGCTCAAGGGTATCTGCCCGGCGGCCACCGCAGCCGCCGAGCCGCCGGAGGAGCCACCGGCGATGCGGCTGAGGTCATGCGGGTTGTGGGTAGCGCCATCATGGGTGTTTTCGGTGGTGAAGCCGTAGGCGTATTCGTCCATGTTGAGCGCGCCCACCAGCACCGCACCGGCCGCCTGCATCTGCTGCACCAGAACCGCGTCAGCCGCCGCTGGTGCGGCCGTGCGGTTGATCTTGGAGCCGGCGCGCGTGGCCAGGCCCTGCACATCAAACAGGTTCTTCACCGCATAAGGCACACCGGCCAGCGGCGGCAACACCTCACCGCGGGCGCGCCGCGCATCCACGGCATCGGCCTCGGCGCGGGCGCGCTCAAAGCTATGGTCGGTGAACGCATTGACGCGGGCATCGGTGGCGGCAATGCGTTCCAGGTGCTGCGTCAACACTTCACGGGCGCTGCGCTCGCCAGCGGCAATCTGGCGCGCCAGCGTGGCGGCATCGGAGTTTTTGGGGTCAGACACCAATTTCGCAGCGGTGCATGGGTTATTGGGGTCAGACACCAATTTCGCAGCGGTGCGAAGCACCGCCCCCGGAGGGCGAGCCGTAGGCTCGGCGAATTTGGGCTCTGACCCCAAAAACCCAGCCGAAGGCTCGGCGAATTTGGGCTCTGACCCCAAAAACTCCAGGAAGGGGGCGGGGCAGAAAATTTCCACCAGCTCATCGTGCGCGGCCAGGGGCACGCCGTCCAGGGCGCGCGCCATCGGCAGGGTGCGGGCAAGATGCATGGCCACACGCTGGTCGCGTACTGCATCTGCTGCAAAGCCCAGTGCGGCGGCGGTTGCGCCAACATAGGCCAGTGTTTCGTTTTCGGTCATCACGGTGCTCCTCAAAAATCGGGTAATTCCTGTCTGAAGTGGCAGGCCACTTCACGCCCCGGACCGCTGGCTTGCAGACGCGGGGTTTCACTACTGCACCGCTCCTGGCCATGGGGGCAGCGACCATGAAAACCGCAGCGGGTGATGGCCGCAGCGCCCTGCATCTGGATCGGGCTTTGCGGCTCGCCTGGCAACAGGTGCTGCAGGGCATCGCGCCCGGTGCCGGGGATGGACGCAATCAGGGCGCGGGTGTAAGGGTGCTGCGGGCTGGCAAATACCTCGCTGGCCGGACCACTTTCCACCACCTTGCCCAGGTACATCACCAGCACGCGGTCGCACAGCAGGCGCACCACGTTCAGGTCGTGCGAGACGAACAGGAAGCTCATGCCCAGCTCGCGCCTGAGCTCAG
The DNA here is from genome assembly GCA_038902915.1 of Polaromonas sp. Classification (GTDB taxonomy): domain Bacteria; phylum Pseudomonadota; class Gammaproteobacteria; order Burkholderiales; family Burkholderiaceae_C; genus Polaromonas. The sequence continues at coordinate 15,046 of JBCKNC010000006.1, read as the reverse complement.
CCAGCAGTTTGAGAATGACCACCTGCACCGACACATCCAGCGCGGCGGTGGGCTCGTCCAGCACCAGCAGCTTAGGCCGCAGCACGGCAGCGCGCGCAATACCCACGCGCGCCTTCTGCCCGCCCGAGAGCTGATGCGGAAAGCGTTGCAGCAGCTCCAGCGGCAGCCCGGTGAGAGTGGCGATTTCTTCGACCTTCTGCCGCAGCTCGACTTTGTCGCGCACGCCGGCCAAAAGGCGCAGCGGCTCGGCAATGGTGTCAAAGGCGCTGTAGCGCGGGTTCAGGCTGTCGTGCGAGTCCTGAAACACCATCTGCACCTCACGGCGCGACTTGTGTTGGGGCATCAGGTGCGGCTCGATCAGGCCCAAGTCACGCCCGATAAAGCGGATCTGCCCATCGGTCAGCGACAGGGTACGGGTGAGCAGTCGCACCAGGGTGGATTTGCCGCAACCCGACTCTCCCACCAGGCCCAGCGTTTCTCCCGGGGCTATACAAAAGGACACGCCATCCACCGCATGCAGCAGGCCCGTGCCTTGCGGTGTCTTGACCGGAAAACGCTTGATGAGGTCCATCACCTCCAGCAGTGCCACGCTCATGGCGCTCCCCCGCTGTGGGCGGCATCTGCCCCTCCAGGATGCTGGCAGCGCACCAGGTGCAGGCCGTCCAGCAGCGTGGGCAGGGGGCCATCACAGACTGCCGTGCGGTGCTGGCAGCGCTCGGCAAAGCGGCAGGCGGGCAGGTCGGTGCGGCGCAGGTCCGGCAGGTTGCCGGGAATGGCGCTGAGTTCATCGAGCGAGGCGCGGCCTATCGGCGTGGCCCCGATAAGCTGGCGCGTGTAGGGGTGCTGCGGCGAACTGAACAGGGTTTGCGTGGGCGCAGACTCGACCACATGGCCTGCATGCATCACGACAATGCGGTCGCACTGCTCGCGCGCCAGCCCCAGGTCGTGCGTGATCAGCAGGGTGGCCATGCGCCGTCCGTCATGGACGGCAATGGCTTTGTCCCGGATCAGCCGCATGATGGCGGCCTGCGTGGTCACGTCCAGCCCCGTGGTGGGTTCGTCGGCGATCAGCAGTTTGGGGCCACAAGCCAGGGCCAGGGCAATCATCACGCGCTGGCACAGGCCGCCCGACAACTCGAAGGGGTAGGCGTGGTAGCGGCGCTCGGGGTCGGGAATCTTCATCTCGGCCAGGCAGGCAATGGCGCGCTGACGCAACTCCGAACGCAAGGTGGTGGTGTGGCGCAGCAGCACGTCTTCGAGCTGGTGGCCAACCTTGCGGATGGGGTTGAGTGCCACCTTGGGATTCTGGAAGATCATCGAGACCTCGCGCCCACGGATGTCCTGCAGGTCGCCCTCTTTCGCGGCCAGCAGGTCCAGCCCGTCGAAGTGCGCGGAGCCCTGCGTGATGCGGGCCGCTGCATCAGACAGACCCAGCACCGCATAGGCCAGCACGCTCTTGCCTGAGCCGGATTCGCCGACCAGGCCCACCGTCTCGCCCTTGGCAATGGACAGCGAAATATCTTCCAGCGCATGGACGATGCCGCCGCGGGTGCGAAACTGTAGCGAGAGATTGCGGATCTCGAGCAGGGCGCCGACGGCGCTTCGGGGGCGAGTCATGTCCTCCTCCGCGGGTCGATCAGATCACGCAGGCCATCACCCAGCAGGTTGAAGGTGAAGACCGCCAGCATCAGCACAGCGCCGGGAAAGAGCGCCAGCCACCACTCGCCAGAGATGATGTAGGTCGCCCCTTCAGCCACCATGATGCCCCACTCGGCCTCCGGCGGGCTCACGCCCAGCCCGATGAAGGACAGGCCCGCCGCGTTCAGGATGGCCCAGCCCATGTTGAGTGAGACTTGCACCATCATCGGCGGCAGGGCATTGGGAATGAGGTGCATGAACAAGATCCGCGCATCGCTGTTACCGGCCAGCCGCGCCGCCTCCACAAAACCGGCCTCGCGCAGCACGTTGACTTCGGTGCGCGTGACCCGGATGTAAAAAGGCAGGTTCACCACTGCCGTGGCAATGATGATGTTTAAAACCGTGTTGCCCAGCGCCGCCACAATGCCCATGGCCAGCACAAACAGCGGGAAACTCATCACCATGTCGCACAGGCGAATGACAATGCGGTCAACCCAGCCGCCATAAAAACCGGCTAGGGCCCCAATCAGCCCCCCCAGCACAAAGGAGGCCCCCACCGCCGACAGGGCAATCACAAAGTCGATGCGGGTGGCCACCAGCACCCGCGAAAAAACGTCGCGGCCCAGGGCGTCCGTGCCAAACCAGTTCTGCGCGCTAGGTGGCGTCAGTGCCGGGCCAACGTTACTGGCCAGCGGATCAAACGGCGCCAGCCAGGGACCGAACCAAGCCACCGCTATGAACAGCACGAACAGAATGGCCGAGACCAGGGTGAACGGATTGTCCGACAGCACATAGCGGGCGTGAGCCCACCATGATTTTTGTTGCGCTTTCTTTGTAATAGCTAACTTGTCAGGAAGGACGGTGACCGAAGTCATATTTTTTATCAAACTTGCAGGGTTTTAGGAGCCCAGTCGAACCCGGGGGTCAATCACCACATACAGCAGGTCAATGCACAGGTTCATCAGCGTGTACAGCACCGCCATGGTCAGCACAAACCCCTGCACCGGGGCGTAATCACTGGCCACCAGCGCCTCCAGCGCAAACGCACCTACGCCTGGCCAGGCAAACACTTTTTCCACAATCACGCTCATGCCGAGCAGGAACGAAAACACCATGCCCATGGTGGTGACCACGGGCAGCAGGGCATTGCGAAAGGCGTAGCGCACCAGCACCGTGGTGGTGGACAGACCGGAGGCCCGGGCGGTGCGCACAAAGTCAGCTGACAGCACCGAGAGCATGGAGGCGCGAGTCATGCGTGCCAGCGGCGCCAGCACAAAAATGCCCAATGTCAGCACGGGCAGGATCATCTGCTTGGCACTGGCGACAAATAGTTTTATGTCGCCCGCCAGCAGGCTGTCCAGCGTGTACATGCCGGTCACTGTGGCCGGCGGCGTGAGATAGGGGTCGAGTCGGCCCAGTGGTGCGGGGGCCCAGCCGAGCAGGAAATAAAACACATAGGACAGCAGCAGCCCGGTAAAGAACGTAGGCAAGGACACGCCTGCGGTGGTGATGAGCCGACACAGGTGGTCCACCCATGAATTCGGATGGCGCGCTGCCGCAATGCCCAGGGGCAAGGCCAGGCTGATGGAAAAAATCAACGATGCCATGACCAGCTCAATCGAGGCCGGCAGGCGGATCAGCAACTCTTGACGCACCGGCAACCCACTGGAGAGCGCTTGCCCCAGGTCGCCCCGGGACAAATCTTTCAGATACAACCAGAACTGCTCGGGCAGGCTGCGATTCAGCCCGAGCTTTTCGCGCACCTGTTCCACCGCCTCCAGCGTGCCAGCAGGCCCGGCAAAAAAGGCCGCCGGATCGCCCGGCAAAGCCCGCGTGAGAATGAAGGTAATCACCACGATGCCAAATAAATTCGGCAGCGCGCCGAGCAGACGTTTGGCAATCGTCAGGTACATAGAGCCGCCGCTGTGTTCCGGGTCAATCAGCTCTTGATCAACTGGCGGTAATCAGGCTCCAGATGGAACCAGTAGGTGTAGCCGCTGATGTTGGGCAACATGGCCACGTCGGCCATCGGTTGCACCAGCGGAATGCGCGGAATTTCCTCGTTGGCCAGGCGGATCATGTCTTTGACCATGCCGGTGTAAATCGGCTTGTTTTCGGCGAAGCGCGCGTTGGTGATCATCTTGTCCATCACCGGGTTCTGGTAGCTCATGGTGTTAAACACCGCGTTCTGGCCGTGGTAGCACCAGAAGAAGAAGTACTCGGGGTAGTTCAGCCAGCCGCCAAAGCGGTTCAGGATGATGGGCATGTCTTTTTTCAGCAGGGCCGCGCGCCAGGTGGCACCGGGCACCTTGTTGATGCTCAGCTTGATGCCGATCTGGGCCAGCGCTTCCTGAATCAGGATGGCGGCCGGCTCGGCCACGGTGGCCGAGCCCAAATCGAACGACAGCACGGTTTCAATCGCCCCCACACCGGACTCGCTCATCAGCTGGCGCGCCTTGACCAGATCGGTCTTGTAGCCGTGCGGCTGTGGCCACACCGGGTCTTTGGGCTCGTTGCTGCCGCCAGACAGCTTGATGCCCCGGCCATAAAAGGCGGTCTCAAACATCCTGTCATAGGGCAGTGCATAGGCCACCGCCTGCCGCACCTTCACGTTGTTAAAGGGCGCGCGTGCGCTGTTCATGCCGACATAGAACAAGGCGTTTTCGATCGGCAGGCTGGTGACTTTCACCTTGCCCTTGTCATTGGAAAAGTCCGAGAAGTCCTTGGGCGGCAGGCTGTAGGTTATGTCGATGTCGCCGCGCAGCAGCAGGGCACGCCGGTTGCCTGCCGAAGGCACATCGCGTTGGATGATGCGTTTGATCTTCGGCAGGGGGCCGCTCTTCCAGTCGTCAAAGCGCGTGTAAATCAGCTCTTGGCTGGGCTTCCAGCTCTCGACCTTGTAAGCGCCGCCGCCAGCTGTGTTGGTCTTGAGCCAATCTGCAGCCCATGGGTCTTTGTCGGTGGCGTTCTTTTTCGCCAGGGTCGAGTTGTAAATGGAAGCCACCGGCACCGCCATGTTGGGCATGGACATCTTGTCTTTGCGGATGAACTTGACATAAAAAGTGGTGGCATCAATCACCTTGAACTGCGCCGGGTCTTCCAGCGAGCCGGCTTTCATCTGGAAGGTGGGAAAGCCACCCATGGCCAGGGCGCGTTCGTAGCTCCACTTGACATCGCTGGCAGTCACCGGCGTGCCGTCATGAAAGGTGGCGTTTTTCCGCAGGAAGAAAGTAACGCCCATGCCGTCGACGTCGATTTTCCAGCGCTCGGCCAGCTCGGGTTCGAGCTTGTTGAAGTCATACATGCTGGTGCCGTCGGGCATTTTTTTCTTGCCGTAGGTCATCAGCCGGTCATAAGCATTCCAGGCCACACCGTAGCTCGGGCGGTTCGCGCCCACGCCGTGAATATCGAGCATATTGGGCCCGAACTCGTTGGCTATGACCAGGGTTTCTTTCCTGTCCTGGGCGCTGGCTTCGGTGGTAAACAGGACGGATGCCGCGATCGGGGTCAGCGAGGCGGCCTTGAGCAGCGAACGACGCTGGAACTGGATGGGCTGGGTTTTCATGGAAAGCTCCTATGGTTTTGGGAAGGGGAACGGTTCAGGTTTTCTGCAACGAGGCGATGTAGGCGCGCCAGCCGCCGAAATGCGAAATGTCCTGCGCGTCGGCTGTGGCCTGCGCCTCGCAAAGGAAACCCTGCACAGCGGCGCCATCGGCCAGCTCCAGGGTGCCTATGCCCAGTGGCGTCGAAATCAGTGCGACGAAAGAGCCGTAGTGCTCTACGGGCATCTCCCAGATCTCGACCGCGATGGCCACACCCGTGCCGGGCGCGACGCGCAGCAGGCCGGGCTTGGGCGGCATCGTGCCGGGCAGGGCAAAGAACTTGTAGTGCGGTGCGGTTTGCGCCTTGGCCACCAGCGTTGCGCCGCGCTCGACGAGCTGGGTGTTCAACGGCATGCCGGACAGGTGGGCGCCGACCACGGCCACCTTGACCGTCGCCTGCGGCTTGATGCCGGGAAGCGGCTGCGGCGCGGGCAACGGCTCGCCGGTTGCGCCCTGCGCCAGGCCGGTGGCGTGGTGGTAGCGCTGGCCCAGCTCGGCCAGCTGCCAGTCGCTGCCGCAGCGGCCCACCAGCGTGATGCCGAATGGCAGGCCGTCCGGGCGCATCGCGCTGGGCACCGAGATGGCGGCGTAGTCCAGCAGATTGACAAAGTTGGTGTACGCGCCGAGGTTGCGATTCAGCGCCACCGGGTCTTGCTGCATTTGCGCAATCGTGTAATGCGTGGGCGCTGTAGGCACAAGCAGAACGTCGATGCTGCCCCACATGGCTTCTGCTTGCTGGCCTAGCTGCCTGAGCCGGGTTTGGGCCTCGTACAAATCTGCTGCGCTGTAATTGCGGCCGCTAGCGATGATGCTGCGCACGGGTTCCATCACCTCGGCCTCATGCGCGTCGAAGAAACCGCGGATGGCGGCGTAGCGCTCGGCCACCAGCGCGCTGTCGTAAAGCAGCGCCCCGGCGGCGCCCAGCGGCGCGTAGTCGATGGTCACGGGCGTGCCACCCAGCTCATGCAATCGCGTCACAGCTTCGCGAAACGCCGTTTCGGACATCGCGTCGCCGCAGAACTGCAGCATGGAGGGCACGCCGAAGCGGAACGCGGCGGGGAAAGGCTGGCTGGCGAGTTTCAGCAGGCACGAGTACGGATCGGCCCCGTCATAGCCCATCGCCGCCTGTAGCACCTGCGCCGCCAGGCCCACCGTGCGTGCAAAGATCGACACGCAGTCCACACTTTGCGCCGCAGGCAACACGCCGCGCGCGCTGATAAGGCCGCGCGATGGCTTCAAGCCGACGATGTTGTTCAGCCCCGCCGGAACGCGGCCGGACCCTGCGGTGTCGGTACCCAGCGAAAAGTCAACCTGCCCGGTCGCCACCACATAGGCCGAGCCGGAACTGGAGCCGCCGGAGACATACAGCGGGTTGAAGGCGTTGGGCACCGCACCATAGGGCGAGCGCGTGCCGTTCAGGCCGCAAGCAAACTGGTCGAGGTTGGTTTTGCCGGCCAGCTGCGCACCAGCATCGAGCAGTTTTTGCACCACGGCGGCGTGGGCCGGGGGTGTGTAGGCATAGGCCGGGCAGGCAGCAGTGGTCGGCCAGCCGGCCGCGTCGATGTTGTCTTTGACAGCAAAGCGGAGGCCGGAGAGCGCGCCAGGCGCCACTTTGGGCTGCGCAGCCGAGTCAGGGTATTTGCAAATCCAGGCCTCGGATGCCCACTGACCAACCGACCCATCTGGGTGTATGCCTGTACCAGAGAGTAATTTTTTAGCAGTTTGAGTCGGGGTTATCGTTTGCACCAATTTGAAGCATCCATACTTGTGTACAAGACGAGATGCAAGGTGTATGCCAACTTTTCCATCACTGACCATCTGAGCCAGGTGTCTGAGCTAATCGGCTCACGCCGAGGAAAATCTTGCCCGGGCAGCACTGACTTTGCTACTAAATCAGTAGCTTGTAACACCCGTATTCATTGAGTTACAGCTGTTTTTAATGCCAAAAACGACTTGGAAATACTTAAAAAATAAGCAGGCCCACCAAATCCCGAAAAATCAGGATCGACGGGCGCTCTGGTAGAGGCCCTGCACCTTGGGCACATTGGCTTGCAGCTGCTGAATGCGCTGCGGGCCTGATGGGTGGGTAGACAAAAAGCTTGGGCCGCTGGCACCACCGCCGGCCTGTGCCATTTTTTCCCAGAGGCTGACTGCGGCTTGGGGGTTGTAGCCACCGCGTGCGGCCAGTTCCAGCCCCACCAGATCGGCATCGGTTTCGTCGTCGCGGCTGTAGCGCAGCGTGAGCAATTGCGTGCCGATACTGGCCGCCACTTCGCCCAACTGACCCAGGCCCAGCAACTGCGCGCCCAGCGACAGCAAGGTACCCGTGCCCTGGCTTTTGGCGATGCGTGCGCGTGCATGCTCGCGCAGGGCATGCGCCATTTCGTGGCCCATGATCATCGCGGTTTCGTCGTCGTCAAGTTTGAGCTGATCGAGGATGCCGGTGTAAAAAGCGATCTTGCCGCCCGGCATGCAAAACGCGTTGATCTGCTTGCTGCCAATCAGGTTGACTTCCCAGCGCCATTGCCGGGCGCGGTCGTTCCATTGCGCGGTGTGAGGCACCAGCCGCGTGGCCATGCTGCGCAGCCGCTGCAACTGCGGGCTGTCTTGCGGCGCCAGTGCGCCCTTGGCCCGGGCATCCGCCAACAGCTTGGCGTATTCCTGCGTGGCCGCGCCTTCAAGCGCTTGAGCCGGCACCAGATTGCGCAGCCCCGACGGCGGACCCACGTCAACCTGCGCCCGCAAAGGCGTGGACACGGCCGTCGCCGTCGCCCCGGCAGCCGCCAGCAAAAATGCCCGGCGGCCCAACCATGCAGCGTGTTTGGCGTCGCATAAAAAGCACATGGGTGAATAATAGTCACAAATTGAAATGCCCATGTCAGACAAAACCACCGCTTCCGAATTGCCACTGCCCGGCGCCAGCAGCAGCGCCATGACCGCCCCGGTCACCCCCCGGAAAACCGCCTGGCGCGATGTCTGGCACGTGTACGCCGAAGCCGCAACACTGCGCATGTTGCTGCTGGGTTTTTCGGCCGGCCTGCCGCTGCTGCTAGTGTTCGGCACCCTGAGTTTCTGGCTGCGCGAGGCCGGCATTGACCGCACCACCATCGGCTACCTGAGCTGGGTCGGACTGGCCTATGGTTTCAAATGGGTCTGGGCACCGCTGGTGGACCGCATGCCCATTCCGTTTTTGACGCGGCTGCTCGGGCGCAGGCGCAGTTGGCTGTTGCTGTCGCAGGCGGTCATCATGGCGGCCCTGGTCGGCATGGCGCTGACCGACCCCAAGCTGGCGCTGCTGCCGGTGGTCTGGTGCGCACTGGCGCTGGCCTTTGCCTCGGCCACGCAAGACATTGCGCTGGATGCCTACCGGATTGAATCGGCCGATATGCAGCGCCAGGCCGCGCTCGCCGCCACCTACCAGACCGGCTACCGCATGGCGATGATCTGGGCCGGCGCCGGCGTGTTGTGGATCGCCGCGCGCGCGGAAGTAGCGGGCCTAGTCGGCTACCAGCAGGGCGCCTGGCAAACCGCCTACCTGGTGATGGCCGCGTCGATGCTGCTGGGGGTGGTGACGGTGCTGTTTTCGCCCGAGCCTGAGCGGCGCGAGTTGCCCCCCGCACGCAATGCCGCCGAGTGGCTCAAGAGCGCGCTGGTCGAGCCCTTTGCCGACTTTCTGCGCCGCTATGGCAAACACGCGCTGCTGATTCTGGCGCTCATCGCGGTCTACCGCATCAGCGATGTGGTGATGGGCATCATGGCGAACCCGTTTTATGTGGACATGGGCTACACCAAGGACGAGGTGGCCGCCGTCACCAAGCTTTACGGGGTCATCATGACGCTGGTGGGCGCCTTTGTCGGCGGCGCGCTGGCCATGCGTTTTGGCGTGCTGCGGGTGCTGATGCTGGGCGCAGTACTGAGCGCCAGCACCAACCTGCTGTTTGCCTGGCTGGCCTCGCGCGGGCACGATGTCAACGCGCTGATTTTTGTAATTTCGGCCGACAACCTGTCCAGCGGCATCGCCTCGGCCGCCTTCATCGCCTACCTGTCGAGCCTGACCAACATCAACTATTCGGCCACACAGTACGCGCTGTTCAGCTCGATGATGTTGCTGTTGCCGAAGTTTCTGGCCGGTTATTCGGGCCTCTATGTGGACGCGCTGGGTTACAGCCACTTTTTTATCGCCACCGCCTTGCTGGGCCTGCCGGTGCTGCTGTTGGTGTGGCTTGCGTCGCGCGTCACACAGCCTGATGCGCCCGAGCCTGCACCCTAAGTCTTTGCAGCTGGATCACAAGTCACAGGCATTTTGCTGTTCAGCAAGGTCACGGCTGTAGCTTGTTGATGATCCAGTGTGGCGAAGCTCTCTGCTCTGGCGCTCTTGGCAACCGCGATATGCAAAGCGTCTGCGCTGCGCAACCACGGCACGCTGAGCGAAGGTTTACTTGGCTTGCCTGCTGGTCTGGCGACCTGCGACATCGCAAACAACACTTCTGAATAAACCGCTGCAGCCGAGAAATCCGCACGCCTCACGGCCTGCCAAATCCACACGCTGCCTAGTGCTAGCCGGAAAGTCGCCATGCGCTCGCCCAGCGTGCCCAGATCAAGCTCGCCGCGCCGGGCTTTGGCGTGCATGCTGGCATGAAACTCGGTAACAGTCCAATCAGAAACGAGCATCACATAGTCGGTATTTCCCAGCAGCTGCTGCGCCCAGGCAGAGCTGCCTTCCGCGCTGAATGCGGCCACCAGCACGCTGGTGTCAAGGTACAGGCGAGTTGTCATAGCTGGGCACTTCTATAAATTCATTTTTCGGGCGAATTGCGTCGTTGGGCGGTACTCGCAATCCTCACGTACCTGAGTACGTTCCGGTTGCTGCGTTCCGTCCGCCTTGCACTTCATCCCGAAAACCTGAATTTCTAGAAGTGCCCAGATGTGTTGGCAAAGATTCCGAACCCATCTCGACAACTACCTCGGCCATAACGAGGTCACAGCAAATCAAGCTTGCGCATATCCGCCACAAAAGAGCCTGGGTACACGGGGTCATTGGCACTCAAGCTTGCCAAGTTTGCCAAACGCTCGCGCAACTGTGGTGCGCCTGAAATATTGACTGTTTTCGCTGTCTGGCCGATGTTTGTGCGGCCAGCAACATGAGCATCTTTTTTCGACGGCAAACGAATAAGTTGGTAAGTTGGACGCCCGCGCTTGGTCAAGATCACTTGCTCGCCAGCATCAACTTGAGCGGTCAGTTTGCTGAAATGCGACTTCGCTTGTGCAATACCAATTTCAATCATAAAAACCTCCTAGGAAGGTCACTTGAATGACCATGTAGATGGTCTGATTATGGCATGAAGCGCGTCACGCGAAAGGTGCGGTTGTAGCGCCGAGTTTGGTGTACTTGGCCACCCAGTTGAAAACCCGTCGCATTGCCACGGTAGACGTGAGAGACTTCACTGTGTACCGGCTACCCGACAATAAACCGTTTGTGCATGTTTTGGATACTGTTGGGTAGGGTAGTTGATTTGTCGCTGTCGGCCTTTCCGGCCTAAACGTTCAGTGCATCCAACACCCGCTGCGCGCCAATGTCATTCAAACAGCGCATGTGGCCCAGCGGGCATTCGCGTGCAAAGCACGGTGAGCAGTCTAGCGGCGGCTGATAGCTGGCATCGTTTTTGAGCCACAGCACCGTGGCCTTGTCGTTCAAAGGCGGTGTGTGCAGCGGGCTTGATGAACCGAAGATGGCGACCTGTTGGACACCCAAGGCGGCGGCAATGTGCATCAGGCCTGAGTCATTGCTGACTACAAATTTTGTGGCAGCAATCCATTCAATAGCTTCGTCTACCGAGGTTTTTCCTGCTAAATTGATGCAATTGGGGGCGGCGCTAGCGATCTCTTGGCACAGCGCTGCTTCTTTGGCCGAGCCGAGCAGCACCACCGGCAAGCTTAACTGCGCGGCCAGCGTTGCGTAGTGCGCGGCGGGCCAGCGTTTGGCACTGCCGTATTCAGAGCCGGGTGCAAACACGGCGTATTCGCGCGGGCGCAGGCCCTGGGCTTTTACGGTCTCGCGCGTTGCGCTTAAGTCAACCGAGAGTTGGGGCTGGTCTTGCTCTATACCTGCCTCGCCGCTTAGCGCCGAATAAAACGCCACCATGGGCGGTTTGTTTTTGGGGTTTTTCAGTCGCTGCGTGAGCAGGCCAATACGCGCTTCGCCAAAGTAACCGATGCGCTGCGGAATGCTGGCGAGAAAAGGCAGCAGGGCGCTCTTGAGCGAGTTGGGCAGCACGTAAGCCTTGTCGAAACGGCCTTCCATGCGCTTGGCAATGGCACGCCGCTCCCTGAACTGCAGGCCGCCATGCGCAAACGGGAATTCAATGACCTCGGCGACTTGCGGCATGGCCCGGTACACCGGCGCAACCCAGGGCAGCGCGCCAACGCTGAGCTGCTCGCCACGCGCGTTCAGGCGGCGCAACAGCGGCTCGGTCATCACCGCGTCGCCTATCCATTGCGGGGCAATAACCAGTGAATTTATCGGAGCGTTCTGCATTGAATCCGTTCGCCCTGAGCCTGTCGAAGGGTATCTGGTTTGCGATGTCGGCGGGAAAGGCTTCGACAAGCTCAGCCCGAACGGTGATTCGTGGCGGAATTAATGAGCGCCACCAAAATGCTCGCCCACCTTGAGCGAATACAGCGTGCCGCAATACGGGCACTTGGCGCGGCCTTCGCGTGCCACGTCAAGGTAGACCTTGGGATGGTTGTTCCATATCTTCATGTCGGCCTTGGGGCTGGGGCAGTAGACACCGCCTTGCGCGTTGAGGTCGGAGGCCAGCAGCTCGACGTTGAAGGATTTGGTCATGGCTGTCAAACCTTGGTGAGCCAGGACAAGTATTTGGGATTGCGGCCATTGACGATGTCAAAAAACGCCGCCTGGATTTTTTCAGTGATCGGGCCGCGTGAGCCTCCGTCGCCCCGGTTACCGATCTCGATGCGGTCAAGTTCACGAATCGGCGTGACTTCCGCTGCGGTGCCGCTGAAAAACGCTTCGTCAGCAATGTAGATTTCATCGCGCGTGATGGGCTTTTCTTTCAGCTCAAGCCCCAGGTCTTTGCAGATCGCAAAAATCGTGTTGCGCGTGATGCCGTTGAGTGCGCCTGCGCTCGAATCAGGCGTGTAGACCACGCCCTTGCGCACGATGAACAGGTTTTCACCAGCACCTTCAGATGCAAAGCCCTGCGGGTCGAGCAGCAGCGCCTCGTCGTAGCCATCATCAAGCGCTTCCATGTTGGCCAGTATCGAGTTGGTGTAGTTGCTCACCGCCTTGGCGTGGATCATGGTGATGTTGACGTGATGCCGCGTGAAGCTGGATGTTTTGACGCGTATGCCGCGTCTCAATCCTTCTTCACCCAGATACGCACCCCAGGTCCAGGCCGCGACCATCAAGTGGATGGTGTTGCCCTTGGGGCTAACGCCGAGCTTTTCAGAACCTATCCAGGTCAGCGGGCGAATGTAGCCGGACTCAAGTTTGTTTTCACGCACCACGGCGCGCTGTGCGTCCATCACGACTTGCGGCGTGAAGGGGATTTTCATGCGCAATATTTTCGCGCTGTTAAAGAGCCGCTCAGTGTGCTCTTCAAGCCTGAAAATGCCGGTGCTGCCATCGGCCATTTTGTAGGCCCGCACGCCCTCAAAAGCGCCGCAGCCATAGTGCAGGGTGTGGGTCAGCACATGGATTTTGGCATCGCGCCATTCGACCATTTGGCCGTCCATCCAGATTTTGCCGTCACGGTCTTCCATTGAGGGGGTGGCTTGGGTCATGCTTGTTCTAATCCTGTGGTGGGGGGTATCTTGAGGCTTTGATTTTACGGGGCAGCGGGTGCGCTGAGGGGATCCTCTGGCTGTGCAGGCCGAAACAGCTCGTGGTGCGCCAGCTTGCCGCCGACAAAAGTCGCGTCTACGCGCGACTCGGAGCCATCGCTCCATCTGTAAATTTCTGGCTGCGCATCTTTGGCAGTTTGCAGCGCGCCCAGGCTTTTCGTCATGGCCACAACGTGCAACAGCGTCATGCCGGGCTTGAGTTTGGCGTTCAGCATGACGGCACTGTCAACATAGCCAATCGGCCTGTTCGTTGCGCGTTTCAGCACGGCCATCGTGCGGTTGACGTTGAGCAGCACCCAGAACACAACGATGCTGATAGCGCCCGCCACGCCCTGCCAGCCATACGAGCGATACGCCAGCGCCGTGCCCACAACCAGTGCAACGGGAACAAGAATTTTTTGAAAGTTCATAACGCTATTTTCGCAGCAAGCGCAGGCAGGGTTATTGGAGCGAGCGCACCACTTCCAGCGCCTGCTCGATGCGTTCTACCGCATGAATGCTCAAGCCTTCAAAGGCCTTGTCTTTCTTTTTCGGCGCGTTGGCTTTGGGCACAATGGCCACGCTAAAGCCCAGCTTCGCGGCTTCTTTCAAGCGCTCTTGGCCGCGCGGCGCAGGGCGCACTTCACCCGCCAGGCCGACTTCGCCAAAGGCCAAAAACCCCTTCGGCAACGGCTTGCCACGCAGGCTTGAAGTAATCGCCAACATCACGGCCAGGTCAGCTGCTGGCTCGCTGATGCGCACGCCGCCCACGGCGTTGACGAACACGTCTTGGTCCATGCAGGCAACCCCTGCGTGGCGGTGCAGCACGGCTAACAGCATGGCCAGACGGTCACGATCCAGTCCGACCGACAAACGCCGTGGCGCTGGCCCGCCACTGTCAACCAGCGCCTGGATTTCAACCAGCATGGGGCGCGTGCCTTCCAGCGTGACCATCACGCAGCTGCCGGGCACGGGCTCGGAGTGCTGGCTTAAAAAGATGGCGCTCGGGTTGCTGACGCCTTTGAGGCCACGCTCGGTCATGGCGAAAACGCCGATCTCATTGACCGCGCCGAAGCGATTTTTAATCGCCCGCACCAGACGAAAGCTGGAATGCGTGTCGCCTTCAAAGTACAAAACGGTGTCAACCATATGCTCCAGCACGCGCGGGCCAGCCAGCGCCCCTTCTTTGGTGACGTGGCCGACCAGCACGATACACATGCCGCTCGACTTGGCGGCGCGCGTTAAATGCGCCGCGCATTCGCGCACCTGCGCTACCGAACCGGGGGCCGACGTGAGCTGGTCTGAATAGACGGTTTGAATCGAGTCGATGACCGCAATCGTTGGCTGGGTCGCATCTAGCGTAGCGAGGATTTTTTCAAGCTGGATTTCAGCCAGCACCTTGACTTGCGAGCCTTCCAGCCCTAGCCGCCGCGAACGCAGCGCGATCTGCGCGGCGCTTTCTTCGCCCGTAACGTAAAGAGTGCTTTGCCCGGCGCGTTGCATGGAATCAAGCGCCTGCAACATCAGCGTTGACTTGCCGATGCCGGGGTCGCCGCCAATCAACACCACACCGCCTTCGACAATGCCGCCGCCGAGCACGCGGTCCAGCTCTTCATGCCCGGTGGGCATACGCTGCATGTCGGTTGCGTCGATGTCGGCCAGCGTGGTGACCTCCGATGCCTTTGTCAGACCATGGCGCTGGTTGTAGCGGTTTTTAACCGGCGAGGTACTCTCAGCCACAGACTCGATCAGCGTGTTCCAGGCATTGCAATGCAGGCACTTGCCCAGCCACTTGGGGCTGGTGCCGCCGCACTCGGTGCAGGTGTAGATGGTTTTGTCTTTGGCCATGCAGCATGATACTGTTCGACAGCGTGAGGGTTATTGGGCTCTGACCCCAAAAATCCTCCCAGCGCCACAATCAGTGTGTTATGCCCTCACCCCAATCCCTTATCACTGTCACTGCA
>JBCKNC010000005.1:0-54707 GCA_038902915.1 Polaromonas sp. | reverse complement strand
CAAATCATCGGCACCATGGGCGGCAAACAAGTCATCGGACTGGACATTGCTAAACACGTGTTCCAGCTGCACACGGTCGATATGAGTACGGGCGAGATCGTCAACGTGCCAATCAAGCGCGCCAAGGTTTTGGAACACTTTGCCAACCGGCAAGCCTGCCTGATCGCCATTGAGGCCTGCGGCGGCGCGCACCACTGGGCGCGTGAGCTCCAGACGTTGGGACACAGCGTGCGCCTGCTGCACGCAAAAATAGTGCGCCCCTTTGTGTCAGGCAACAAGACCGACGCCACCGACGCCCGCGCCATCTGGCTGGCCGTGCAGCAACCTGGCGTGAAGTTTATCGGCATCAAGACGACAGAGCAACAAGCCACACTGACCCTGCACCGTCAGCGCGAACTGCTGATGAAGATGCGCACCATGCAGACCAACGCCCTGCGCGGACTGCTCTACGAATTCGGTGCCACCTTTGCCCAAGGCAGAAATGCCCTGTTCAAGGACGTAGAGGCCACGCTTGACGCGCTCAGCCATAGCCTGCCGCAAATGGTGGCCGACAGCCTGCGCGAGCAAGTCCTGCGTATCAAGGCGCTCAGTACCGACATGCTGGCCATTGAGAAACGCTTGGGCCTACAGCTCAAGGCAGACAAGGCGATGCAACGCATTGCCCAAATCCCTGGTGTGGGGCTACTCACCGCTACGGCGGCCATTGCCACGATGGGAGAGGCCAGCGCCTTCAAATCGGGCCGCGAGTTCTGCGCCTGGCTAGGGCTGGTGCCCAAACAGACGGGAAGCGGGGGCAAGACCCGTTTGGGAGGCATCTCCAAGCGTGGGGACACCTACTTGCGCACCTTGCTGATTCACGGCGCCCGCAGTGTGCTGTCCCATGCCAAAGAGCCGGGGGCGTGGCTTGAGGGTTTGAAGACGCGCAGGCCGGCCAATGTGGTGATCGTGGCGCAGGCGGCCAAGATGGCCCGAACGATCTGGGCGGTGACGGCCAAAGAGCAGGCTTACCAACGAGGTTTCAAGAGCGTCAGGCCAATGTCGGCATGACAAACGGAAAAGCCAATTTATCAACCAACCCAAACGAAAGGATATGGTTTTAGCCTTAGAAGGCTAGTAGGTAGCAAAGAGCGAAGTGATGTGAAATAGGTCAGACCGGGACGAGCTAAACCTGTATTTGGGCACGGACATAAACAGTCCGCTCTAGAGATGAGGTGCTTGTCAGCGGATATACATCGGGGCCAGCGGGCGAGACAGGCAAACCAGTCAAACCACGCAAACAAGGCCGGATATAAGTGTGCAGCCGACTTCTTCACAAAACCACGCAAATTCTGCTTGCTTGCCGGGAGGCATCCATATAAGCCCAAATGCGACTAGCCTACGGCTCGCCCGGAGGGCGCGGTGCAATGCACCGCAGCGAAATTGGTGTCTGACCCCAATAACTCCAATGGAATAAGATTGTCGGAATTAAAAAACTCAGGTCTTGCTGATTCGTAGGGTGGGCACTGCCCACGCTGGCTTCATGAATTGGGCCAAGTCGGGGATTGCGTGGGCGGTGCCCACCCTACAGGGAGCTGAGTAGCTAGTGTTTTTATAGTTTTGCCAGCCGCGCCAGGGCCGCATTCAGCGTTTCGTCTTTTTTGGAAAAGCAGAAGCAAACCACGCACTGGTCGAGGCCATCGCCGTAAAACGCCGACAACGGAATCGCCAGGGTGCTGACTTTCCTGCGGGCGGTCAAAGCGGCGGTGGCTACATCACACCGATATGCTGACTTATGCGAGCCAGTATCGCATCGAACTCTGGCTGACCCTCGTAATACAAAGCCGCAGTCTTGCGGTACTCTGCTTCAAAACGCACACGCGCTGCCGGACTTTCCAGCAGAAAGGCCGGATTACGGGCAATCACCTGCTCATCGCCAGTTCGAAAACGTTGCTTCTTGCGAGCAACGTAATCCGGCGTGCCGATGAAGGCGACAACCTCCGGCAATCCGAGCAGACAGTAGACATCGTAATAATGGCGCAGGAAATTGGACGGGAAAGTGTCCGATTCGGCCAGTCGCCGGTACTTGGTTGAAATGGTTTGCAGCTTCTCGACGAACGTGTAGGTCGGCACATAGCAGGGCACGTCCAGCGCCCGGTTGTCCGTCACCGCGACGCTGCGTTCGGCAGCGACATCGTAGGCCCACGACGAAATCGTGACGGGTCGATTCGGCGTCGTATCGTCAAATCCCAATTCCAGCAAGATGCCGGTTTTGATCCCGGCCAGGGTTGGGTTGCTGCTGGAATAAAGCAGGCGGATGCCTGCACTGCGCATCTTGTCGTCGTCAAAGAAGGTGTCGCGTTCAATCCGCTTAATGCCGGGAATGCGAATCTGGCCGCACAACCAATCGTAGAAAGCACGCCGTGAGGCGATGTGTGCCGGCTTGTCCTGGTTGCGCCCGACCTTGACTTCTGGCTTACCGGGTGGTTCGACCCGGATATCGATATCTTCGGAAAAACGCTGGATGATGCCAAAGCCTTTCGAGAGCGACGTTCCCCCCTTCAGTTCGAAACGGAATCCCTGTGCCTGCAATCCCCACAAGCAATGCATGATCCAGTAATCCTTCTCGACCAGCGCCGGATCGATACCGCGCTGCTCGGCCACGATGGCGATCAACTGACCAAAGTCGCGGCGCTGGTGCAAAAACTCAGTCATGCCGCCATCCCGCCATCCGTTTTTTGGTCGCCATCGAACCGTAGCTGGCCAAGGCCTGCAACAAATGCAGACGATCAAATTGCAGCGCCTTGCTTTGCGCTTCTGCGAGCACCAGCAGCTTGTCCTCGGCCAGTTCGTCGAGGTTGTTGAGCATGTCCACGAACAAGAACTCCGGCGTGAGCTTCTTGGGGAAACGCGGCTTGACCCGGCAGTCGAACTGGCGATTGCCCAGTGCAAACACGCCGTGCCGTTTGTGGTTGTAGACCAAGGTACGGTTGTAGAGTTGGGTGGTACCCAGTCCGAGCGCGTTATAGGCGGATGGCGAAAAGACCAGAAAATCCTTGTCGCGCAGGAAGGCCTCGACCAGTTCGTGATCGTCAGGCGGCACGACGCCAAAGGTCGATTGACGCGGCGCGTAGTACAAGCCTTGCGCCAGCTTTTTCAACTGCCCTCCCGCGACCAGTTCGCGCAGATGACGATCAACCGCGTTCGAGACCCGGGCCAGGTCTTCGCGTCGGTACACCCGGCCCGCGCGCAAAGCGCTGGCCAGATCGGCAGAACCACCCTTCGCAGTGGGTGGATGATGAGGCAAGCTGGTTGGCAAGATGATTATTCATTGAAATTTCATGCAAATTATAGCGCAAAACCACTGAGTAGTTACGATTGGTTATTTTCCCCAGGAACCGGAAGGATGCCTACAGGGTGCCCTACAGTTTAGCCAGCCGCGCCAGGGCCGCATTCAGCGTTTCGTCTTTTTTGGCAAAACAGAAGCGCACCACGCGCTGGTCGAGACCATCGCCGTAAAACGCCGACAGCGGAATCGCCGCCACGCCAATTTCTGTCGTCAGCCATTTACAGAAGTCGGCTTCGTTCAGATCACTCACCTTTGATATATCAACGCACTGAAAGTAGCTTCCTTCGCTGGGCAGCAGCTTGAATCGGGTCTTCGCCAGGCCACTGCGAAACAGGTCACGCTTGCGCTGGTAGAAGGCTGGCAAGTCCATGTAAGGACGTTCATCAAGCATGTAGCTCGCCAGACCGTATTGCATCGGGGTGTTGACGGTAAATACATTGAACTGGTGTACCTTGCGGAACTCGGCTGTCAATGCTGCTGGCGCGGCAACGTAGCCGACCTTCCAGCCGGTGACATGGTAGGTCTTGCCAAAGCTGCTGACGACAAAAGCCCGCGCCGCCAGGCCGGGGAAGCGCGCGGCGCTTTGGTGCAGCTGCCCCTTGTCGGCATCAAACACCATGTGCTCATAGACCTCGTCACTGATGAGCAGCACGTCGGTGGGCGCCAGTATGTCTTGCAGCTTGAGCATGTCGGCTTTAGTCCAGACGGTAGCGCTCGGGTTGTGTGGCGAGTTGATCAGGATGGCGCGTGTCTTGGGTGTGATGGCGGCGCTGATCTTGTCAAAGTCAGGCCTGAAGCTGCCCGGCCTCAAGGGAACGCGCACAACTTTTCCGCCAGCCAGTTCAATGTTGGGCACATAGCTGTCGTAGCAGGGCTCCAGCACGATGACTTCATCGCCGGGGTGGACGACTGCCAATATGACCGTGATGATGGCCTGCGTAGCCCCTGCGGTGACGGTGATCTCACTGTTCGGGTCATAGCGGTGCCGGTGCAGTTTGAGCAGCTTGCTGGAGATGGCTTCGCGCAGTACCGGCACGCCGGGCATGGGCGGGTACTGGTTTAGTCCGCGCTGCATGGCATCGGTGACGGCATTGACCAGGGCTGGGTCACATTCAAAGTCCGGAAAACCCTGACCGAGGTTGACGGCGTTTTTCTCTGCTGCCAATGCAGACATCACGGTGAAGATGGTGGTGCCGACGGCAGGCAGTTTGGTCTGCAGTTCGGGGGTGTATTCGTTAACAGCAATCATGGTCGTCATGGTGTTCAGAGTTCGAAGTCGCCGTGGCGGCTGCTCATCGCCAGGGTGATCTGGGTGCGGTCGAGCTTGTCGTTGAGCAGTTCGACAAACTTGTAGATAAAGTTGCGCAGGTAGGCGCTGCGCTTGAAGGCCACGCGTGCGACGTTGACACCGAACAGCTTGCCCGCCGGAATCGCCAGCAGGTCGTTGTTTGTGCCATCGTCCTTGACGGCCATTTCAGCCACAATGCCGACCCCCAGACCGAGCCGCACATAAGTCTTGATGACATCCGAGTCAATCGCTTCCAGGGCAATGCGGGGGTGCAGGCGCTTGGCGGCAAAGGCAGCGTCAATCTTGGTACGGCCGGTGAAGGACGGGTGGTAGGTAATCAGTGGCTCGGTAGCCAGGTCTTCCAGCGTGATGTTGTCTTTGCCAGCCAGCGGATGCGCCACCGGTAGCACCAGCATGTGCTGCCACTCGTAGCAGGGCAGGGTAATCAGTTCGGTGTATTGCGTCAGCGACTCGGTCGCAATGCCGATTTCAGCCACTTCTTCGATCACCATTTTGGCCACTTGGTCGGGCGAGCCCTGGTGCAGGCTGACGTTGACGTTGGGAAAGGCCTCGCGCAGTTTTGCAACTGGCTGCGGCAACACATAGCGTGCCTGCGTGTGGGTGGTGGCAATCGATAGCGTGCCGCTGTCTTGCGCGGAGTACTGCTCGCCAATGCGCCGCAGGTTGCCAACCTCGCGCATGATGATCTCAATGCTTTTGAGTACATGGTCGCCGGGCTCGGTCACGCGCTTTAAGCGTTTGCCGTGACGGGCGAAGATTTCAATGCCGAGTTCTTCTTCAAGTTCAATGATGGACTTGGAAATACCGGGCTGGGAGGTGTGCAGCGCTCGGGCGGTTTCAGTCAGGTTGAGGTTGCGGCGAACCGCTTCCTGAACAAAGCGGAATTGATGAAGGTTCATATCGAATCCAGGCTAATTATTGGTTTCATTATGGGTTATTGGGGTCAGACACCAATTTTGCAGCGGTGCGAAGCACCGCCCCCGGAGGGCGAGCCGAAGGCTAGTCGAATTTGGGCTCTGACCCCAAAAACCCCAGGGCGATATCTGCCATAACAGCAGTCATTTGCGCGTACTCGCCTGCCGTGGGGAGTAAATCGACCTGCACACTTGGATGAGCGGTGCGAATTTGCTCGATGAGAAGTGGAAAATCTTCCCTGGCGTGCTTGCCTACCCCCAGAAAAAGCGGAAAAACCTTTAACTGCAGGGCACCGCCGGCTATCAGCTCAATGGCTGCGTCTAGCAGTGAAGGGGGACACAGTTCGAGATAGGCGCAGCGTACCTGTGCAGTTGGTTCGCGCTGTTTTATCTGCAAGGCCACGGCTTCGATAGGCAAACGCCATTGCTCGTCGCGCGAGCCATGGGCCAAAAGAATAATGCCGGTGGTGGCTGGTGTCATTGGGTCTACCGTCTTAGTACAAGCCAGCCAAACGCTGCTAGCGAAATAGCCATGTAGAGCAGGCCCGGCGTTGCGGCTGCCAGCCACGGCTGCCAGTTTTGCAGGTTGCCAATATAGCCAAACAGGTTGTTGAGCAGGGGAAAGCTGATACCGATCAGCACACCGGCGAAGACATAGGCGGGGATGCCGCCAGAGCGAAAGTGCAGATAAGCAAAGGGCAGGGCCAGCATCACCATCACCAGGCAACTGAGCGGGTAAAAAACCTTTTTCCAGAACTCGATCTCATAGCGCTGCGCGGCCTGGCCGTTGGCATCCAGATGGCGGATGTAGGCAAACAAATCGTAGGTAGCCATTCGCTCCGGCTTGAGCAGCGCCACCGACACCATCTCTGACGTGATGCCTGTGGGCCAGCGAAAGTTATCAGTCACGGTGCGGTTGACCCTGGCGCTTTGCCTGCCTTTGGGGAGGAGTCTTTCACTGCTGTCGGTCGCGGTCTGGCTTGTCATCAGAATATCAAATTCCGAGCGTATCGCGTTCTTGAGCAGCCAGGAGCGGTCATGACCAAAAGTGGCTATGGCTGCCCGCGTGACCGACACCACCGCTCCCTTGTTGTTGAATTCAAAGACCTGTACGTCCAGCATCTCGTTGCTGGGCGAGAGTTTTTTGACGTTCGCAACATAGGTGTTGTAGGGCTGTTTTTCCTTTAGCCAGGCACCAGTTTGCCCGACGCTGATGGTGTTTTGATACTTGGCCTTTAGCAACTGCGCAGCCTTTTCACTGGCAGGCGCAATATAGTCGCCGATCGCAAAAGTGAAGACCACAAAAAAGGCACCCAGGCTGAGCAGCAATTTCAGGGCGCGCCAGGGGTCGAGGCCACTGGTGCGCAGTATCGTGTATTCGGAGCTTTGCGCCATCCTGGACATCACAAAAAGGGTACCTATCAACACCGAGATCGGCAGCAACTCGTAGAGACGGTTGGGCACCAGCAGCACGACATAGGCCAGCGCATGACGGATCTGGTAAATATCATTTGCCGTTCGCAAGTCGTTGTTTTTACCCAGGTATTGCAGCTCATCGACCAGATCAAAAAAGAAGAACAGGGCCAGAAAACCTGTCGCCACCAGCGCAATGGAGGCCAGTACCTCGCCGTATATCAGGCGACGAACAGTCTTCATGCTGCGCTTTCTTCTGCGGCTTTACGGCCTGGTTTGCGTTGCCTGCGCGACGTGCGCAGCGCTGACCGCAGGGTCCAGTTTGCATTGCGTTTGACTAGCCAGGCCAAAGCCAGTAGCAGAACCCCGCCGTGCAGTATCACCAGCAGGGCAGCAAAGCTCACAGAACCACCAAAAATCCAGCTTTGCCCGAGGGTGATGAGGTTGCTGTAGACCAGAAAGGTGAGCACCACAAAAATCAGGTTGCCACTGCGCCCACCGCGCGGGTTGACACCGGAAAGTGCGGCGGCTAACACCACGAAGTTAATGGCACCTAGTGCAAGCCCGATTCGCCAGGCCAATTCGCTGGCATTGGCTCGATTGAACGATTTGATCAAGACCGGTACAGAGAGTAATTTTGAGTCACCTGGATTGGCATTGATTTCAGTGGCCTCCCCTGTGTTGCTACCGTATTCTTCAAAGTCAGTGACTTTGATGGCGGTTTTGCCGATTTCATTTTCCAGGCGCTGTCCATTTTTGAGCAGCAGCACCTGGTTTTTGCCGCGAGTTTCAACTTTGCCCGAAGCGGCTGAAGTGATGGACTCTTTTCCATTTTCATTTGCGAGAATAAAGACATTACTACTTGATTTGTCACTAACAGATGCATCCCGATCAATGAAAAATACTCGTCGACCGTCCGACGACTCCTGAAATTGACCGGGTACCAGCCGATCAACGTCACTGCGGCCTTCATAGCGTTCTTTCATGTTCTTGGTTTGCTGGTTTGTCCAGGGCCAGACAAACATCGACACCAGCGCAATGATGAGCAGAACAGGCCATGAAAAGCGAAACAGTGGGCGCAAAAAAACCGTCAAACTCTGACCACTGGTGAACCAGACCACCATTTCGCTGTCGCGGTACATGCGTGACAGTGTGCCGACCATGGCGATGAAGAGCGACAGCGTCAGTATGGTCGGCAGGCGGCCGAGCGCCGAATAGGCCATGAACAGCATCACGTCCTGGGGGTCGATGATGCCTCTTGATGCCTGACCCAGCGTGCGGATCAGCACAATGGTCAGAACAATGGTGATGATGACCACCAACGTGGCCCCAAAGCTGCGTGCCAGTTCTCTGCGAATCGAAGATTGGAATAACATTGACTGAGAAATCGCTTTATGCTTTATGTATGCTGCTTTTATTTCACTAATTTTCTGATTGGCTAGGCCTTCAATTATGGACTTCGAACTTAAAACACTCACCTTGGCACGTGTTTGCTCTGAAAAATGCGATGCGCTGGTGCTACTGGCTCCACCAACCATAGCCGGTAATGACCCGGCATCACAACTGGCGGCACAGGCCATCAAGGCCGGGGATTTTGAAGCCAAGCCTGGCAAGTTGCTGGTCAGCTACCGTCCGGTAGGCATTGCGGCTACGCGACTGGTGCTGGTCGGGGTTGGCGATGGCAGTACAAAAAATGTGCGGACTGCGGTGCTTGCGGCGATGGGCGCACTCAAAAACAGCAACGTGAAACGCGTGCTGCTGGGTCTGGGCGCTTTGCCTGCATTGTCTGCCGATGCGGTACGCGCTGCCGTGGTGGCTTGCGGCGATGCGGCCTATGTCTATAGCGCCACGAAGTCGAAGCCGATCACCACACCGGTTGAGCGTGTTGTGGTGGCGGTTCCCGATGCGGCCAAGGTCAAACCGGGTTTTCACAAGGGTGCGGCCCTAGCCAAAGGCATTGCGCTGGCCAGGGAATGGGGTAATCGCCCTGCCAATCACGCTACACCAGTCCTGCTTGCAGGTGCGGCGAAAGCACTGGGCAAGTTGCCAAAGATGAAGGTTGCCATTCTGGGGCCGAAAGAAGTCGCCAAACTGGGCATGGGGGCCTTCATGGCTGTGGCTCGGGGCTCTGTAGAGCCTTTGCGTTTTATCGTGCTGCGTTACGACGGCGCTGCCAAAACCGCAGCCCCTGTCGTTCTGGTTGGCAAGGGCATTACCTTTGACACCGGTGGCATATCCATCAAGCCCGCCGCCAAGATGGACGAGATGAAGTTCGACATGTGCGGTGCGGCTAGCGTGCTGGGCACCTTCAGGGCGCTGGCCGAATTAAAACCGGCCATCAACGTGGTGGGGCTGATTCCGGCCTGCGAGAACATGCCTGATGGCCGCGCCATCAAGCCCGGCGACGTGGTGACCAGCATGAGCGGGCAGACGATTGAAATCCTCAACACCGACGCAGAAGGCCGTCTGGTGCTGTGCGATGCACTGACCTATGCCGAGCGCTTCAAGCCGCAGGCGGTGGTGGACATCGCCACGCTGACGGGTGCCTGCGTGGTGGCGCTTGGCGGCGTGCGCAGCGGCCTGTTTTCCAGCGACGATGCCCTGGCCAGGGCGCTTTCGGAAGCCGGGGAGTCGTCGCTTGATCTATGCTGGCGCATGCCGCTGGATGATGAATATGCCGAAGGGCTTAAAACCAATTTTGCCGATGTTGCCAACGTGGCAGGCCGTGCCGGTGGCGCTGTCACTGCAGCCAAATTTTTGCAGCGCTTCACCAGCAAATTCCGGTGGGCGCATCTGGACATTGCGGGCACCGCCTGGAAGGGTGGGACGGCTAAAGGCTCGACCGGCCGGCCGGTTGGCCTGCTGGTGGACTACCTGCTGGGTCAGGCAGTAAAGACGAATAAGACTGATAAAACGGTAAAGGTGGGTAAGGCCCCGGCAAAATCCCGGCAATCCAGAATCAAACCCGTCAGCAAACCGGCCACCACCACCAAGTCCCGCGCTGCATGACCGAGATTGAATTTCATTTCAACGTGCCCGACAAGCTGGCCTATACCTGCCGCCTGTTGCGCAAAGCCTGCCGCACAGGTGTCAAGGCCGTGGTGACGGCAGAGCTTGGGCTTTTGACGGAACTTGACCAGTTGCTGTGGTGCTTTTCGCCCACCGAGTTTGTAGCGCATTGCATGGCAACATCGAACCGGCAAATGCTGGCGGCGACCCCCGTGCTGCTGGCCGACCAGCTTGAAAGATGCCCGGCAGACAGGGTTTTGATCAATCTCGGGCAAAGCGTACCCGATGACTTTGAACGCTTTGAGCGCTTCATTGAAGTGGTCTCAGGGCAGGAAAACGACAGACTTGTCGGTCGCCAGCGCTGGAAACATTACAAGGACAGGGGTTACGCATTGAAACAAAACGACCTATCAGCAAGCCGGGAAACCGCATGAGTCAGTTGCCCATGCCACCACGCTTTGTGCCTACCCTGACGGATGTCGTCCAACCCGTCATGGCCCAAGAGCAGCAGATGCCTCCGGCCGCCACGCCTGCGGTCATCGAATTGCTGGAAGACCAGGTGGTACACCGCGTGATGCAGCGAATTGACATGGTGCTTGAAAGGCGACTGCGGGAAGCCGTAGGGCGGGTGATTCTGGCGCACACCCAGGCCCTTGGGCCGCGACTTCGCGAAGAAATCGAGCTGGTGGTGCGCGAGTCGGTCAGTCAGGCTGTGGCGCAGGAGTTGTCGCCGCAAGTACGATGAATTAAAAAAACTAGGGGCGTTGCTATGGTGCAGGCGCGAAAATTGCGGTATGTTCTGTGCAGTTGAGCAAAAAACTGTTCTCAACCTTTATCGCTAATTTTCTAATTGGAGTGTATTTATGCAAATGAAATGGACTGCGGTCGCTTTGGCCGCCATGTTGGTTGTTGCTTGCGGCAAAAAAGAAGTAGCCGCGCCAGCCGCTACTGCCCATGCACCTGCTGCCCCCGCCAGTGATACGCTGGTTGTCAAGATAGGTCACGTGGCGCCGATGTCTGGTGCCCAGGCCCACTACGGCAAAGACAATGAAAATGGCGTTCGCATGGCCATTGAAGACCTGAACAAGCAGGGCATCATGATCGGTGGCAAAAAAGCCAGCTTCGAAATCGTCGCTGAAGACGATGCCGCTGATCCGAAACAGGGCACCGCTGTCGCACAGAAATTGTGCGACTCCAAAGTTGCTGGCGTGGTCGGTCACCTCAACTCCGGTACCACCATTCCTGCCTCCAAGGTCTACAACGACTGCGGCATCCCCCACGTCACCGGTGCTGCGACCAACCCGGACCTGACCAAGCCAGGCTACAACACCACCTACCGCATCATTGCGAACGACCTGGCTTTGGGCGCCGGTCTGGCGGTTTATGCTGCCGACACGCTCAAGCTGAAGAAAGTCGCCATCATCGATGACCGCACCGCTTACGGCCAGGGCGTTGCCGACATCTTCAAAAAGACCGCCAAAGAAAAAGGCATGACCGTGGTGGATGAGCAGTTCACCACCGACAAAGCCACCGACTTCATGGCCATCCTAACCGCCATCAAGGCCAAGGGTTCAGACGCGGTGTTCTACGGTGGCATGGACGCGCAAGCCGGCCCGATGCTGCGCCAGATGGAGCAGCTCGGCATGAGCAAGGTCAAGCTCTTCGGCGGCGATGGCATCTGCACCGCCGAGATCGCCAAAATCGCCGCTGGCGCCAAGACACTGAACAACGTGATCTGCGCCGAAGGTGGTGCATCGCTGGCCAAAATGCCTGGCGGCGCTGAGTGGAAGAAACGCTACGACGAGAAGTACCCGAACCAGTTCCAGATCTATAGCCCGTACACCTACGACGCGACCTTCGTGCTGGTCGATGCCATGAAGCGCGCCAATTCGTCCGATCCGAAGGTCTACATCCCCGAGTTGATCAAAACCAACTTCAAGGGCGTAACCACCACCATCGAGTTCCTGCCTAACGGCGAACTGAAAAACTCTTCCATCACCTTGTACACCTACAAGGACGGCAAGAAAGTCGTTCTGGAATAAGCTTCTCCGGCCTTGACGAAAAAGCCACCGTGAGGTGGCTTTTTCCATTTACTTTACTGGTGGAAAAGGCATCAACGCATGACCAATTCTTCAGAACTGTTTTCCACGCACGACAGCTGCTGAGTCTGCAGCGCAGGGGCGCTTGATGGTTCAATCCGCCAGCGCGGCAAAGCGGGCAAACACCGCGTCGAGCTGGCCCACATAGTGCTGGCGCAGCGCGTCATCGATGAAGCTGGCATCAAAGCTGTTGCGCGCCAGTTGGTAGGCGTGCTGCGATGTCAGGCCGAGCGCGGCAAAAGTCTGAGTGAAGTTCTCGTTGATGTAGCCGCCAAAATAAGCCGGGTCGTCCGAGTTGATGGTGGCGAGAATACCGGCGTCCAGCAGCTGCCGCAGGTTGTGCTGCGCCAGCGTCGGGAACACGCGCAGCTTGACGTTTGACAGCGGGCAGACCGTCAGCGGTATGCGCTCCAGCGCGAGCCGGCGCAGCAGCGGGGCATCGAACACAGCCTGCACGCCATGGTCGATGCGCTCGACCTTGAGTACATCGAGCGCGCTCCAGATATAGGCCGGCGGCGCCTCTTCACCGGCGTGCGCGACCAGCCTGAACCCGAGTTCGCGAGCACGCGCAAAGACGCGGGCGAACTTCTCCGGCGGGTGTCCCAGCTCGCTCGACGCGAGACCGATGCCGACAATCTTGTCGCGCAGCGGCAGCGCCTGCTCCAGGCATTCAAACGCTTCGCGCTCGCTTAGGTGACGCAGAAAGCACATGATCAGCGACGCCGTCATGCCGTAGCGCGCCGGCGCCCGTTCGCAGGCCCGGTGTAAGCCGTTGATGACGGTTGTAGCGCTCAGGCCGTGGCCGGTATACGTTTGCGTGTCGAAAAATATCTCGGCGTGTAGCACGTTCTCAAGCTGCGCGCGCGCCAGGTAGGCGCAGGTCATGTCGAAGAAATCCTGTTCGGTCCTGAGCACGCTGGTGCCGGCCTGGTAGATGTCGAGAAAGCTCTGCAGATTCTCAAACTCATAGGCCTGGCGCAGCGCGTCCACGCTGGCGTAGCCTAGCGCCACAGCGTTGCGCCGGGCCAGCGTAAAGAGCAGCTCGGGTTCAAGCGATCCTTCAATGTGGATGTGCAGCTCGGCCTTGGGCATCGCGCGCAGCAGCGCGGGCAGGCGCTGCGCGGGAATGGCTGGATGGTTCATCACTGTCCCTCTCGATGCTGCGGCTGATGGCCGGGTGTCGCCATTGGGGTTGTCTCGATCATGCCGATATTGTCAGGCATGGCTTATTGCGACAGAACCCCTTATCGTCATGTGGGGAGCCAGTTGGACAGCATGGTGTCCTCGAACAGAGTCAGGCAGCCGGGTGCATTCACTTGCATGCACACGTCCGTCACCGGCCAGCCTTTGGGCCAGCCCTTTTGTGGGTATTCGATGTAGACGCGCCGGTTCAGTATGGTCTGCCCTTGCGCGATGCCTTCGGTTGCGACGCGCACGCTACCGCTTTCCAGCGTGAATAGTTCGGGTGCCACCAGATAAATGAATGCCAGCAGGTCATGCGCAAAGCAACCCTGGTTCAGCGCCAAGTGTGCGTGCAATCCGCTGTAAAACGTGGAATAGAACGCGACCGCGTGGTGCAGCGTGTCGGTGGCAATATGGCGCTGGTGTTCGGCAATTTTCTTGAACAGCGCAAGTTCGGTGTCCACGCGGTGCGTTACGTCCAGCCCCAGCATGGTGAGCTTCCAACCCGCCCCGAACACTTTGTCGGCAGCATGCGGGTCGTTCCAGATATTGGCCTCGGCCACGGGCGATACATTGCCGGGCTCGTCCACGGTGCCACCCATGATGATGACTTCGCGTACCAGCTTGGGCAGTTCAGGCTCCAGCATCAACGCTGCCGCCAGGTTGCCCAGCGGGCCCACGGCGGCCAAGGTGATTTCGCCAGGCTGTGCATGGCACATGTCCACGATGTATTGGGCAGACGTACGCGGGTCCAGTACGTTGCGGGTGGCCACGCGCGAGGGCAAGTTGCCCAGACCATCCGCACCATGGATGAAGTCGGGTGGCGCTTCGCCGGGCTTCACCCACGGCGTTTTGACGCCCTTGGTGACCGTGATATTTTGTCCGGCCAATGCGGTGAGGTACAGCGCGTTGGTGGCGGCCTGCTCCACAGACACGTTGCCAAAGGTGGTGGTGATGCCGACCACCTCAATGCCCGGGTGGGCCAGTGCGAAATACAGGGCTATGGCGTCGTCAACGCCGGGGTCAGTGTCATAAATAACTTTGCGGGGTGCAGTCATGGAAGGGTTTCGTTCGTTTTGACGGTTAGTGCAGTCCGCAATAGCTGCGTAATGACGCTATTGCGTTGGTGTCGCTTTCAGAGGATTGGGCCAGGAGATGCGCGACCTCGGTCGCCTGTGGAATGCTGCTCTGTGCACCGGCTTGGGTGCAGGCCAGCGCACCCGCAGCGCTGGCGGTGCGCAGTGCGTGTGCCATGGTGTGGCCCTGGCTGAGTGAGGCCACCAGCGTTCCACAAAATGTATCGCCTGCGCCTGTGGTGTCTACCGGCGTGACGGGGAAGGCTTGCTGCAGGGTGATTTGCCCCAGGTGGCGAGCGCAACAACCGCGATGCCCCAGTGTCACGACGACGGTGGGCACGGCAATGCGTGCCAGACATTCGGCAATCGATCCGACATGGGCGGAGACGATCGCCAGCTCGCCTTCATTGACCACCAGTATGTCGACATTGTCCAGAAGCTCAGCGGGCAGCGGCTGCGCTGGTGCCGCATTCAACACGACCGACACACCCGCTTGCCGTGCCGCTTTGGCGTAGGCTGCAACGGTGGTCAATGGGGTTTCAAGTTGCAATAGCAAGTGACTGAAACCTTGCAAGCTGGGCAGGTGCTCCGGTGCCAGGCACGCGTTGGCACCGGGTGCGACGGTGATCGCGTTCTCTGCATCGTTTGACACGCAGATGAATGCGGTTCCCGTGGGTTGGTCCGGCGTACGAATCAGGTGTAAATGCACTCCGGCATCCTGCAGCGACGCTTCCAGCGGCGTGGCAAACGGGTCGCTGCCCATGGCCGCCAGCATGTGGGTTTGTGCGCCGCCGGCACGTGCCGCCGCGACGGCCTGGTTGGCCCCCTTGCCGCCGGGAAAGGTTTTGAAGCCATGCCCCAGCACCGTCTCGCCGGGACGGGGTATGTGGTCGGCACGAACCACGAAGTCCAGATTGGCGGAGCCAGCCACAAGTATCATCAGTCGGTCTTTCCGGAGTCTATGGATGTTCCATTGTGCCGTGGAAATGCGACCTGACACCATGCTCCCTATCACCTCTGATTCTTGCGCATCGCACCATGTCGTGGTGATTGGAGGCATGAATATGGACATCACAGCGGCCTCTGGCCATGCCTTGTTGGCGTCCGATTCGAACCCGGGCCGTATTCACTGTGCCCCTGGTGGTGTTGGCCGCAACGTGGCAGAAAACTTGGGAACGGAATTGCAAAAATGCTTCACAACGATTATCTAGATGTATCCAGCGAAGTGCGGCAAGCGTTCGCCAATGGCCAGCCGGTGGTTGCATTGGAATCCAGCATCATTTCGCACGGCATGCCCTATCCGCAGAACGTGGCCACGGCCAGGCAGGTGGAAGCCGAAGTGCGTGCCCACGGGGCTGTGCCTGCCACCATTGCCATAGTGAATGGGCGGCTGAAGGCCGGTCTGGCTGATGCAGAGATCGAGCAGCTTGGCAAACAGGGCCGCGACGTGGTGAAAGTCAGCCGCCGGGATATTCCGTTCATCGTGGCGGCAGGCACGACGGGTGCCACGACGGTGGCAGCTACCATGATCATTGCCGCCATGGCGGGTATCCGGGTGTTTGCCACCGGTGGCATTGGCGGTGTGCACCGTAACGCACAGCAGAGTTTTGATATTTCTGCGGACTTGCAAGAGTTGGCCCAGACGCCGGTAGCCGTGGTGTGCGCCGGAGTTAAATCGATTCTGGACTTGCGCCTGACGCTGGAATACCTGGAGACCCAGGGCGTCCCCGTCGTGGGCTACCAAACGGACAGTCTGCCTGCGTTCTTCACGCGCGACAGTGAATTTGCAGTGGCCTACCGGCTGGACACGCCCGTGGAGATCGCTCGCGCTATGAGCGTGAAGTGGTCGCTCGGTCTCAAGGGTGGCATGGTCATTGCAAATCCGATTCCGCAAGCCTATGCCATGCCACGCGCCGCCATTGATGCTGCCATTCAGACGGCATTGTCGGAGGCCGCTGCGCAAGGCATTGGCGGTAAGGAGTCCACGCCATTTCTGCTGGCACGCGTGAACGCACTCACCGGTGGCAATAGCCTAGCATCGAACATTCAACTGGTGCTCAATAACGCCAGATTGGCGGCGGCCATCGCTCTTGCGTATCAGGGTTTACTAGTCAGCCGATAAGGGACTCAGTTTGATATGCTATTTATCCGATGATGTGATTCACCATTGTCAATGATTTGATTCACTATTTGTTTTTTAGATCGCGATGGAGTTATTGGGGTCAGACACCAATTTCGCTGCGGTGCATCGCACCGCGCCCTCCGGGCGAGCCGTAGGCTTGGCGAATTTGGGCTCTGACCCCAAAAACTCCTTTCGGCGCCGAGAATCTTCACACCCACTTTTTCACCGAGGACATCCCATGGCCAGCAAAGACTTCGACAGTATGGAAGACAGCAACCGGTCGGCCAACCCGACGATCCACCAGGTCAGCGACCCGGCGCGGCGCACCGTGCTGCGCGGCAGCCTGGGCCTGGTGGCTGCCGCGCTCTACGCGCCGCTGGTGGCCGGCTGCGCGGGCATGGCGGGCGCCAAGACCGTCGCCGCGGCGATCGGCTTCAAAGGCATCCCGGCGGTGGCCACCGACACGCTGGTCGTGCCCGAGGGTTATGTCGCCGAGATCATCGCGGCCTGGGGCGAGCCGGTCGGCGTGGTGGGCAACATGCCAGCATGGCGTGGCGATGCGTCGCACAGCGCTGCAGAACAGGCGGTGCAGATGGGCATGCACCATGACGGCATCGAGTACTTCGCCATTGGCGGCAGCAGCAGCCGCGGCGTGCTGTGCATGAACCACGAGTACACCGACGACGGCCTGTTGCATGTCGGCGGCTTCGCACCGTGGACCGCCGAGAAGGTGAAGAAGTCGCAGGCGGCGCATGGCATGTCGGCAATCGAAGTCGAGCTCGTGGGCGGGCGCTGGCAAATGGTGCGGCCCTCCCGCTACGCCCGCCGCTTCACCGGCAACACGCCGTTTGCGCTCGGCGGCCCCTGCGCCGGCCACCCGATGATGAGGACGGCGGCCGACCCCGCGGGCCGCACCGTGCTGGGCACGCTCAACAACTGCGCGACCGGCAAGACGCCCTGGGGCACCATCCTCTCGGGCGAAGAAGACTGGATGGGCTACTTCAACGGCGGCGACAAGCTCTCGCCGCACGAGCGGCGCTGGGGCATGACCAAGGGCGGCTGGGGCTTCCGCTGGCACGAGCACGACGAGCGCTTCGAAGCGACGAAGAACCCGAACGAGCCGAATCGCTTCGGCTGGATCGTCGAGATCGATCCGCTGGACCCGACCAGCACCCCGGTCAAGCGCACCGCACTCGGCCGCGCCATGCACGAGGGGGCCTGGGTGGGCGTCACGAAAGACGGCCGCGCGGTGGTCTATTCGGGCGAAGACGCGCGCTTCGAATACATCTACAAGTTCGTCAGCCGCGACAAGATCGCGCCGGGCGGCGGCGGCAAGACGCAGGCCCAGGCCAACGCGACCCTGCTCGACCATGGCACGCTGTACGTCGCGCGCTTCGACGCCGACGGCAGTGGACGCTGGATCGCGCTGGTGCACGGCCAGGGCCCGCTCACCGCGGCCAACGGCTTTGCCGACCAGGGCGAGGTGCTGATCAAGTCGCGCCAGGCCAGCGACCTGCTCGGCGCGACGAAGATGGACCGCCCCGAATGGCTGGCGATCGATCCCGCCAACGGCTGGGTCTATTGCACCCTGACCAACAACTCGGGGCGCGGCGCGGCGGGCCGGCCCGGCGTGGACGGAGCCAATCCGCGCGCCAACAACGTGATGGGGCAGATCATCCGCTGGAAGGACAGCGGCGATTTCGACGGCCTGGCCTTCGCCTGGAACCACCTCGTGCTCGCCGGCGACCCGGCCAACGAGCGGCCCGAAGCCAAGGGCAACATCAACGGCGACCTCTACGCCTGCCCCGACGGCATCGCCTTCGATGCGCACGGCGTGCTGTGGATCCAGACCGACGCCAGTGCGACGGAGATGTACAAGGGCGAGCTGAAGAACATCGGCAACAACCAGATGCTGGCCTGCGACGTGAAAACCGGCGCGACGCGGCGCTTCCTCACCGGCCCGATCAACAGCGAAGTCACCGGCGTGAGCTGGACCCCCGACGGGACGACGATGTTCGTCAACATCCAGCACCCCGGCGAACCGCTGAACCACGACCGCAGCGACCCGGCCGAGCCGGCCAAGTTTTCGAACTGGCCCGACTACAAGCCGGGCGGCCGGCCGCGCTCGGCGACGGTGGTGGTGCGCAAGAAGGACGGCGGCCTGATCGGCAGTTGAGGATGCCAGTTGACTTTGGCTTTGTTGTTTAGGCCCTCGACGATGCCGCTGGAGAACGCCTTGCGGGCCCTGAAATGTTAGCAGTCGCGGGTATAAAACCGGCGGGCACAGACGGCTTCGTAGCGCGGATTGCCACCGATTTCGACCTGCTCGCCTTCGGTGACCCGATTGCCATTGGCGTCGAGCCGCACGTTCATGGTGGCTTTGCGTCCGCAGCGGCAGATGGTCTTCATTTCCTCGAGATCGTCGGCCAACGTGAGCAATGCCTTGGAGCCGGGGAACGGCTGACCGACAAAGTCGCTGCGCAGCCCGTAGCAAATGATGGGCGTGCGGCCGATGTGGGCCATGCGGTGCAATTGCGTGACCTGCACTTCTGTCAAAAACTGCGCTTCGTCGATGAGCACGCACGACGGTGCCGGGCGCGCCAGATATATCGCGTCGAAGTCGGTGGCGTCGGTAAATGTTTCGGCCTCGCGCGTCACGCCGAGCCGCGAGGTGACATTGCCAACGCCGTATCGATCATCGACTTTGGCGGTGTAGAGGTCAACGGTCTGGCCGCGCTCTTCGTAGTTATAGGCAATTTGCAGCAGCGCCGTGGATTTGCCGGCGTTCATGGCCGCGAAGCGGAAGTAGAGTTTTGCCATTTTGCGAAATCAGCAGAGTGGGACAGTCGGCAGTTTAGCGCGCCAAACGGGGCTGGCCAAAACGGCAAATGGGTACTTCTAAAAATTCAATCAAGCCGATGATGGCAAGGCGCAAAGTCGCGAGAAAGCGCAGTGTACATGTAGTACATGAGCATTTTTAGCGGCTTTGCAACGCCGCCAGCGCGGCTTCAGTGAATTTTTAGAGTGCCCTTGTGGCGCGATGGGCAGATGGCGCGTCGAGGTTGAATCCGACAGGTGCCCGCAAGCAGCCGCTGCCTCAGTTGCGCTATGCTTCGTGGCATTGAATTCGGAGACCCAACATGTCAGTCAAGCGCCGCATCGCCACCCTTATATTGCTCTACGCCGTCGCCTTCGGTGCGTCAGCGCAAACCAGCGAACTCGTGGCCGGACCGATGGTCGGCGCGACGGCGATGCGTCAGGCGAAAGTTTGGATGCAAGCGTCCGGTCCCGGCAGCGCGGTGATTGAATATTGGGATGCAGCGGAGCCAACCCGCATCGCCAAATCATCGCCCGTCACGCTGATCAGTGATGAGGACTTCGTCGGTCAGTTCCGCCTCGGGCTGCTCGAGCCGGGCAAAACCTACCACTATCGCGTGCTGATCGACGGCCGTGAGCAAAAAGTCCCACAAACGCTCGCCTTCAAGTCGCAAGCGCTTTGGCAGTGGCGCACCGACGCACCGGATTGGAAGATGGTGTTTGGCTCGTGCGTGTACAGCAACGAAACGCGCTACGATCGGCCCGGCCGCCCCTACGGCGGACCACCGGAAACCAAACGCATCTTCGATTCGATGGCCGCCCAGCAGCCTGACCTAACGCTCTGGGGTGGTGACTATCTGTACTTTCGCGAGGTCGACGAGGACAGCGAACTTGGCTTGCGCTACCGCTGGCGCTACGATCGCGGCACGCCTGAGCAGCAAGCGCTGCTGCGCACCGGCTCGCACGTCGCGATTTGGGACGATCACGAATATGGTCCGAACGATTCGAACTCAAGTTATCGACTGAAGGGCGAATCGCTCAATTTGTTCAAGCGCTATTGGGCCAATCCAAGCTATGGTTTGCCCGAAACGCCGGGCATTTTCACCACCCACCGCTTCAACGACGCAGAAATTTTCATGCTCGACAATCGCTACTATCGCGATAGCGACAAGTTGCAGGCCAAAGACAAAACCAAACTCGGTAGTGCGCAGTTGCGCTGGCTAAAAAACGCGCTGTTATCGTCGGTGTCACCGATCAAGATTATCGCCGCCGGCAGCCAGATCACCAACGAGGCTAATCGAGGGGAGAGCTGGAACCGCTTTCCGGAAGAACGTGCCGATTTTCTGAAGTTTCTCGTCGATCACAAGATAGAAGGCGTTATTTTATTCACCGGCGACCGGCATTTCACCGAGTTGCTGAAAACGGATCGGCCCGGCACATATCCACTCTACGAATTGACCTGCTCTCCCGTCACGTCGGGAACGCCATCGAGCCTTGAAGCGGAAAAAAACAATCCGCAGATCGTCGCCGGTACCTTCGTCCACCAGCGCAACTTTTGTAGCATCGATTTCAGCGGCCCGCGCGCCGAACGCAAACTCACCATTCGCAGCTTTTCAACGCTCGGCGAAAAGCTGTGGGAGCGTGACTTGAAACTGAGTGAGTTGCAATCGTCGCCGGCCAAAGCGCGCTAACGAGCGCTAACGTTTGTCGCGCGTCAGCGCGCCGCCACCGAGCAAAAATACGGCCAGCGCCCAGAAGATGGGCGCGAGTCCCAACGTGGCAGCATCGGCAGCACGGTGAACAGCGAGAAAATTAAAAACGCGCCGCGGTAACCGAAGGTATCGATGGCCACGCCCAACTGTCGTCGCCAGTGAGTGACGTGGAGGGCGACATAGCTCTCGATGCGGTCGAGCGCCACGCCCCAGATTGGCGGCGGCCATCGCTCTTGCGTATCAGGGTTTACCAGTCAACCGGTAAGGGACTCAGTTTGATATTCTACTCATCCGATGCTGTGATTCACCATTTGTTTTTTTAACCACCAGAGAAGAGAGCATGTTTATGGCAACTAAAACAATCGTCCGCATGGGTTTGCTGGTAGCCGTGCTGGCTGCAAGTTTCCAAGTCGCCGCCGAACCCGCCATCGTGTTCGACATGGGCGGTAAGTTTGACAAGTCGTTCAACGAAGCCGCCCACAACGGTATAGAAAAATGGAAAAAAGAAACTGGCAAGAACTACGCCCAGTTTGAAATCACCAATGAGTCCCAGCGTGAGCAAGCCATTCGCCGCTTCGCCGAGAAGGGTGCCAGCCCCATCATCGGTATCGGCTTCGGTCAGGCTTCCAGCATTGAAAAAGTGGCCAAGGAATTCCCCAAGCTGAAGTTCGCCATCATCGACATGGTGATCAACCTGCCCAATGTGCAGTCGGTGGTGTTCAAGGAGCAAGAAGGCAGCTTCCTGGTCGGTGTTATGGCCGCCTTGGCTAGCAAGAGCGGCAAGGTGGGCTTTGTGGGTGGCATGGACATCCCGCTGATCCGCAAGTTTGAATGCGGCTACAAACAAGGTGTTTTGTTCATCAACCCCAAGGCGGAGATTATCGGCAACATGACCGGCACCACCGGTGCGGCGTGGAATGACCCCGCGCGCGGCGGTGAGCTGGCCAAAGCCCAGTTCTCACAAGGTGTTGATGTGGTGTTTGCGGCCGCTGGCCGCACCGGCAATGGTGTCTACCAGGCGGCCAAAGACAGCGGCAAGTTGGCGATTGGTGTGGACAGCAACCAGAACCACATTCAGCCAGGCACCATGCTCACCTCCATGCTCAAGCGCGTGGATGTGGCGGTGTACAACGTAGCCAAGGCGCATACCCCCGGCCTGTCGGTGCTGGGTCTGAAAGAAGGCGGCGTGGACTACGCCATGGATGCCCACAACGCCAAGCTGGTCACACCCGCCATGAAGGCAAAGGTGGACGCTGCCAAGGCGGACATCATCAGCGGCAAGATCAAGGTGGCCGATTTTATGGCCGACAACGCTTGCAAGCTGTAAGCTGTAAGCGGTAAATAAATAGGGCAGCGCCATTACTGCTAAAGACTGGGCCGTGCAGATGCACGGGATCAACAAGCGGTTTGGCGCGGTGGCGGCCAACGCTGACGTGGAGTTGCGCGTGGCCAGAGGCACGGTGCACGGCATCGTCGGTGAGAACGGCGCGGGCAAGAGCACCCTGATGTCCATTCTGTACGGCTTCTATACCGCTGACAGTGGCAGCATTGAAGTGTTTGGCAAGCCGGTCAATATTCGCAATGCCGACGATGCCATTGCGGTCGGAGTCGGCATGGTCCACCAGCATTTCATGTTGGTGGACACGCTGACTGCGTTGGAGAACGTGATGCTGGGTGCAGAGCCGCATTGGCTTTTGCAGCGGGCTGACGGTCAAACCCGCGGCAAGTTGGAGGCACTGATGCAGGCCACGGGTCTGCATGTGAAACTTGATTCGCTGGTCGCTGATCTTCCTGTTGGAGATCGCCAACGTCTGGAGATTCTCAAAGCGTTGTACCGCGGCGCCAAGGTACTTATCCTGGACGAGCCGACCGCTGTTCTGACCCCGCAGGAAACCGATCACCTGTTCACGGTGTTGCGCGGTCTGCGCGAGCAGGGCACCACCATCCTGTTGATCACCCACAAGCTCAAGGAAGTGATGCGCTTGTGTGATGAGGTGACGGTGATGCGGGCAGGGCGTGTGGTGCACGACATTGCCATTCGCGATGCATCCATCGAAGGTCTGGCAGAAGCCATGGTGGGCCGCAAGGTGCACATGGGGCGGATTGACGATGGCTTGCGCGTGCCTGGCAATGCATTGATGCGTGTTAGTGGTGTGACGGTGCGCGACAAGCTGAAGGTATCTCGCCTGGCTGACCTTAGTCTGGATTTGTACGCGGGTGAAATCGTGGGCATTGCAGGTGTGTCCGGCAATGGCCAGAGTGAGTTGCTCGACGTGTTGTCCGGCTTGCTGACGCCATTGATGGGGCAGATGCAATTGGGCGAGCAGGTGTTTGATGCGCCGCATTGGCTGGACCCCTTGACTGCGCGCCAGTCGGGTGTGGCGCATGTGCCGGAAGACCGTCATGCGCGGGCACTGGTGATGGATTTCCCGGCATGGGAATCTGCGGTGTTGGGCTACGACGGACTTGCCGACTATGCCAGCGGACCATGGATGAAACATGGTGATATGCGCAATTCAACCCAGGACATGATGGAACGCTTTGATGTGCGCCCGCGCGACCCGGAGTTGCTGTGCAGC
This sequence comes from Polaromonas sp., assembly GCA_038902915.1. Taxonomy (GTDB): domain Bacteria; phylum Pseudomonadota; class Gammaproteobacteria; order Burkholderiales; family Burkholderiaceae_C; genus Polaromonas. The sequence goes on along the minus strand of JBCKNC010000005.1, from coordinate 31,150 downwards.
AAATTTTCCGGTGGCAACCAGCAGAAGCTGGTGCTCGCCCGTGAGCTGGGTCAGTCCCCCAAGGTATTGCTGGTCGGGCAGCCGACACGCGGCGTCGACATCGGGGCGATTGAATTCATTTACTCACAACTGCGTGCCATGCGTAATGCGGGCTGTGCCGTACTGGTGGTGTCCAGTGATCTCGATGAAATTCTGGCCTTGTCGGATCGGGTGATCGTGATGAACCAGGGCAGGATTGCTGGTGAGCTGGCCATCAGCGAGTGCAGCGAGGCGGGCTTGGGCCTGCTGATGACGGGGAGTATCCAGTGAAAGGGGCCTATGTATTGCCACGCTGGGCTGATCTGATCCTTCTGCCTGCGGTGTGTCTGGTTATTTCTTTGTTAGCTGCAGGCGCGGTCGTGGCTTTGGTAGGGCAGAACCCGACCGAGGTGCTGTTGGCCTTGGTACAGGGTGCCTTTGGTACCCAGCGCGGCCTAAGCTATACGCTGTACTACGCCACGACGTTCATCTTTACCGGGTTGGCGGTAGCGGTTGCCTTCCGTGGTGGTTTGTTCAATATTGGTGGGGAAGGTCAGGCCGTCATGGGCGGGCTTGGTACCGGTTTGATGGCCCTGTGGCTAGCGCCGTATCTGCCGGCGTGGGTGATGCTGCCGCTGATGCTGCTCAGCGGTGCGTTCTTCGGCATGGCGTGGGCGGCTGTGCCAGCCTACTTGCAGGCCTACCGTGGCAGCCACGTGGTCATTACCACCATCATGTTCAACTTCATTGCCAGCAGCGTGCTGGTGTATCTGCTGGTGAACCACTTGCGGCCATCGGGCTCCATGTCGGTCGAGAGCGCGACGTTTGCGCCCTCTGCCAAGTTGCCCGGCGCGCACCAAGTCATGGCATGGCTGGGCATCGAATGGCCCTCGTCGCCCCTGAATGTCAGCTTGTTGATTGCCCTGCTGGCTTGTGCAGGTGTCTATCTTTTTCTGTGGCGTACCCGTGGCGGCTACCGTGTGCGTGCTGTCGGTTCCAGCCCGAGTGCTGCGGAGTATGCGGGCATTGACTCGCGCAAGCAGGTCATGGTGGCCATGGCGTTGTCGGGAGCGCTGGCCGGACTGGTCGGCATGAACGAGATTGCCGGTGTCAGTGGCCGGCTGCTGCTGGAGTTCGTCAGCGGCGCAGGCTTCACCGGCATTGCGGTTGCTTTGATGGGGCGCAACCACCCAGTGGGGATAATTTTTGCCAGTATTCTATTCGGCGCCCTGTTCCAGGGCGGGGCCGAGGTGGCGTTTGAAGTCGAAGGTTTTAGCCGCGACATGGTGGTGATGTTGCAGGGCTTTGTGGTGCTCTTTTCCGGGGCCATGACGTACGTGATTGCGCCCAGGCTGGCCTGGGTGCTGGCCAAGTTGACGCCTGTGGGGCTGCGCCATGGATGAGTCACTGATCGCGGCCATACTCGCTTCCACGCTGCGGGTGTCTACGCCCTTGATTTTTTGCGCGCTGGCCGGACTGCTGGCGGAGCGCTCCGGGGTGGTGGATATCGGGCTTGAAGGAAAGATGCTCGCCGCTGCGTTTGCCGCCGGGGCCTGCGGCGCGCTGTATGGTTCCACCACGATTGCACTTCTGGCAGCGATGGGCGTGGCGATTGCGTTGTCATGGATGCATGGATTGGCCTGCGTCAGCCACCGGGGCGATCAAGTGGTGTCGGGGGTGGCCATCAACATCATTGCGGCCGGGCTGAGCGTGGTGCTGGGCATTGCCTGGTTTGCGCAAGGGGGACAAACGCCTCCGGTGGCCAATGAGGTGCGCATACTGCCCCTGTTCCCCCAACTCGCGCAGTCGCTTGCCACCATTCCCTGGGTGGGGCGGATTTTGGGTGAAGGTTTACTGAGTCACAGCGCGCTGGTGTACCTGGCGCTATTGCTGGTTCCCTCTGTGTGGTGGCTGCTGTTCCGGACCCGGTTTGGCCTGCGGCTGCGGGCGGTCGGTGAGAACCCGCAAATGGTCGATGCAGCCGGCGTGTCGGTCACCCGATTGCGTTACACGGCGCTTACCCTCAACGGCATGTTGTGCGGCTTGGCTGGCAGCTATCTGGTGCTGGCACAGAGTGCCAATTTCTCGGAAAATATGACTGCGGGGCGCGGTTTCATGGCTTTAGCGGCATTGATTTTCGGGCGCTGGCACCCGGTGGGTGCGCTGTGGGCGTGTCTGTTATTCGGATTTCTCGACGCCGTGGCAATACGCTTGCAGGGTGTGCAGGTTCCCGGCCTGGGCGAAGTGCCGGTGCAGGCGATTCAAGCCCTGCCGTATGTGCTGACCGTGGTGCTGTTGGCCGGCTTCATTGGCAAGGCCGTTGCACCTCAGGCATTGGGCAAACCCTACGTCAAAGAACGGTAACCTTGCGCCCTGTCGGATATTTCCGTCGCTCCAAACGACACGTCACTTGGAGCCCCTTGGCAGTCGTAGTGGGCAATTAGGGGCAGATTCCAATTAATCGGCATCTGCCCCGCCAACTCAAAACAGCCGTAACAGGCACCGCCAGCGCCACGCCCGGTTAATTTATGAAAAACCAGGCTGCAGAACCACTTGGGTGGTGAGTCTTCTCCACTTTTCAGGCCAAGTCGACCATGCGCGTGTTCGCCAATGACTGCATCAATGCGGGTGGACTGGACCGGCTACTGTAAGTGTTTGGGTCGGAGACAAAAGTTCAAGCAGCATCTGCGGTGAAATAACTTCAACGTTTTCGGCCAGCGCATAGGCATCACGCACCGGTGCCACAACATAGGCACGCTTTAGCCCCAGGTCTTCGCAGGCACTCCAGAAACCACGGGAAACCGTGGGTGCAGTAGACAACTTCATCTCGAAGCCGATGCGCTGTCCGTTTTGTTCAAGCACCAAGTCCAGCTCGGCTCCACCTGAGGTGCGGTAGAAACCGGCGCTGGTCAGTGAGGACGTATTTGACAGAATTTGTTCGATCACAAAACCCTCCCATGACAGACCTGCCACTGGATGACCATGCAGTGCATCGAGCGTTCGAATCCCCAACAAAGCATGCAGCAAACCACTGTCGCGGACATACACCTTGGGCGACTTCACCAGTCGCTTGCCGATGTTGATCGCATAGGGCGGCAATCGCCGAACCATCAGCGCATCCACCAGCACGTCCAAGTAACGCCCCACGGTGGAGTGCGCGACACCACCGAGCGCCAAGCCAAGCTGTGATGCATTGAACATTTGGCCGTGCAAATGGGCACACATGGTCCAAAAACGGCGCAAAGTCTCAGAGGCCACAGAAACCCCCAGTTGCGGCAAGTCGCGGGCCAGAAAAGTGGCAATGAAGTCGGTGCGCCAAGCCATCGACTCGCTATCGTCAGAGCTTAGATAACTGCGCGGAAAGCCGCCCCGCAACCAAAGTGCCGAGGTCTGATCCCACTGCTGGGCGGCCGAACCTGAAGCCGTGATCTCATCGAGCATGAACGGTGTGAGTTCGAGGTAGGCGATGCGACCCGCCAACGATTCAGCCGACTGCTGCAGCAAGGGCCCACTGGCTGAGCCCAGCAACAAAAATCGACCGCAGCGGCGATCGGCATCAATCTCCGGGCGCAATTGGGCAAACAAACCAGGCGCAGTCTGCACCTCGTCCAACACCACCAACTTATCGTGATGGCGCTGAAAAAACAGGTCAGCTCGGGTCAATTGCACACGATCGGCCTCACGCTGAAGGTCCAAAAAAATAGCGTTTGGGGTGCTGGCTGCAATTTCACGCGCCAATGTGGTTTTACCAACCTGACGCGGCCCCAGCAAGGCCACCGCCGGCTGAGCAAGTAGCCGTTGCGCCAGTTGAAAAAACAGTTTACGTTTTATCATCCGTGTATTTTGATCTTCTTATGCACAAAATGCAAGGTTATTAGGGTCAAATTCCAATTAATTTCGCAAGCAAGAGTAATTTGTAACTACTCAGGTCTTCAATTTCCCGTAGGTCGGCTTAGCGAAGCGTAAGCCGACATCTGCGTTTGCTGCGCCTTCAGGGATGTCGGTCTACGTCTTCGCTAACCCGACCTACTTCGAGGGAGCTGAGTAGTTACAGTAATTTTTAGAAATTAGGATCAATCATCAGTCGAACTGCAAGCAGCCCCTAGAAAGTAACCCCAGCGTGCCAGCACCGACTGCAGCGCCGGGTTCGGGGTGGGAGGGAATGGGCGGGTGGCGTACACGGTGGGGCGCCGAAAGAAGCTCGCGCAGCTTCCTGATTGGCCTAAACTGGGCCTTATCCGACATTTTTCGTAACTACTCAGGTCCCTGTAGGGTGGGCACCGCCCACGCAATCGACTTGGCCCCATTCATGAAGCCAGCGTGGGCAGTGCCCAACCTACGAATCAGCAGGACCTGAGTAGCTACCATTTTTCATACCGACCACACCATGTCACGCGCATTCATCCTACTGCTTGATTCCTTCGGCCTGGGCGCCACGCTGGCCAAACACCTAGTCGTCAAACCACTTCTCCACGGAACCAATCTGCTATGACCCACAACTTAGCTTTCAAACGGAACGAGGCGGTCGGCCTCGACCTTGGCTGGCTCAACCAGATCAAAGTGAACCGCAACGCATCGGACCGGCGCGCAGCCAGCCTGGCCAACCGCCGCACGGTGAAAAAACAATACCAGGCCGCGTGGCTGATCAAGGCGCTGCAATGCATCGACCTGACCACGCTGGGCGGTGACGACACTCCCGGCCGCGTCGAGCGCCTGTGCATGAAGGCCATGCGCCCGCTGCGTCCCGACCTGATGCAAGCGCTGGGCGTCACCGGCATCACCACCGGCGCGGTTTGCGTGTACCACGAAATGATCACCCCGGCCGCAAAGATCCTGCTGGGCCGCTTGCCGATTGCCGCCGTATCGACCGCATTCCCGGCCGGCCTGTCGAGCCTGGAAACCAAGCTGCGCGAGATTGAACTATCGGTTGCCGCCGGTGCCACCGAGATCGACATCGTCATTACCCGCCAGCACGTCCTGACCGGTCACTGGCAAGCGCTGTACGACGAAATGCTGACCTACCGCAAGGCTTGCGGCGAGGCGCACGTCAAAGCGATTCTCGCCACCGGCGACCTGCTCACGCTCGAAAACGTGGCCAAGGCATCGTGGGTTTGCATGATGGCCGGCGCCGACTTCATCAAGACCTCGACCGGCAAGGAAGGCGTCAACGCCACCATCCCCGTGGCCCTCACGATGGTGCGCACGATCCGCGAATACCACGAGCAGTACGGCTTCCAGGTCGGCTTCAAGCCGGCCGGCGGCGTGGCCACCGCCAAGAGCGCCTTGCAGTACCTGACGCTGATGAAGGAGGAACTGGGACGCGAGTGGCTAGCGCCGCACCTTTTCCGGATAGGTGCATCGAGCCTGCTGACCGATATCGAGCGGCAGTTGGAGCACTACGTCACCGGTCATTACTCGGCCAACCACCGCCACGCGCAACCCTAAACACCCACGGATTCGTCATGCCAACAATTAACCAGATTCTTCAGACTATGGACTACGGCCCTGCACCCGAGAGCACCCAAGAAGCACATGCGTGGCTGGACCAGCATGAGCGCCGCTTCGGCCTGTTTATCGACAACGCATGGAGCGCCGCTGCCAACACCTTCGCCTCCACCAACCCGGCCGACGGCAAGGAACTGGCGCAGCTGACGCAAGCGACGCCTGCGGACGTGGACCGCGCCGTGCAAGCGGCGCGCCGCGCCCAGCCGGGCTGGGTTGCGCTGGGCGGCCATGGCCGCGCACGCCTGCTGTACGCGCTGGCGCGCCTGCTGCAAAAACATGCCCGTCTGTTCGCGGTGATCGAAACGCTGGACAACGGCAAGACGATCCGCGAAATGCGCGACGCCGACCTGCCGCTGGCCGCGCGCCACTTCTATCACCATGCCGGCTGGGCGCAGCTAATGTCAGAAGAATTCCCCGACTACCGCCCCGTGGGCGTGGTCGGCCAGATCGTCCCGTGGAACTTCCCGCTGCTGATGCTGGCGTGGAAAATCGCCCCGGCGCTGGCGGCCGGTAACACGGTCGTCTTCAAGCCGGCCGAATTCACCTCGCTGTCGGCCCTGCTGTTCGCCGAAATCTGCCAGCAGGCCGGCGTGCCCCCCGGCGTGGTCAACATCGTCACCGGCGATGGACGCGTGGGTGAAGCGATAGTCAACCATCCTGGCATCGACAAGCTGGCCTTCACCGGTTCCACCGAAGTCGGCCGCCTGATCCGCGCCGCCACCGCAGGCAGTGGCAAGAAGCTGTCGCTGGAACTGGGCGGCAAGTCGCCCTTCATCGTGTTCGACGACGCCGACCTCGACGCCGCCGTCGAAGGCCTGGTCGATTCGATCTGGTTCAACCAGGGCCAGGTCTGCTGCGCCGGTTCGCGCCTGCTGGTGCAGGAGTCGGTCGAAGAGCGCTTCCTGGCCAAGCTGCGCGCGCGCATGGACAAGCTGCGTCTCGGTTCGCCGACCGACAAGTCGATGGACATCGGCGCCCTGGTCGATCCGATCCAGCGTCAACGCATTGAAGCCCTGGTTGAATCGGCACGCAGCGAAGGCTGCACCATTTATCAGCCGGTCTGCGAACTGCCGGCAAATGGCTCGTGGTACCCGCCGACGCTGATTACGGGTGCATCGACTTCAGCCGGCATCGCCCAGACCGAAGTATTCGGCCCGGTGCTGGTTGCGATGAGCTTTCGCACGCCTGTCGAAGCGGTCCAACTGGCCAATAACACTGTGTACGGCCTGGCTGCCTGCGTGTGGTCCGAATCGATCAGCCTCGCGCTCGATGTGGCGCCGCAAATCAAGGCCGGCGTGGTATGGATTAATACCGCCAACCAGTTCGACGCCGCATGCGGTTTCGGTGGCTACCGCGAATCGGGCTTCGGCCGCGAAGGCGGCAAGGAAGGCATGTACGAGTACCTGACGCCATTGTCGGAAGATGCGCGTCCGGCAGCGCCCGTAGTGGAAGCCATGGGCCAAGTCCAGTCGTCGAAATCGGGCGACCGGTTCGCGATCGACCGTACCGCGAAGCTGTACATCGGCGGCAAGCAGACCCGTCCTGACGGCGCCTACAGCCGCGCCATCAACGGGGCCAACGGCGCCTTCCTGGCCGACGTCGGTGAAGGCAACCGCAAGGACATCCGTAACGCCGTGGAAGCTGCGCACAAGGCGTCCGGTTGGGCCAAGGCTAGCTCGCACAACCGTGCGCAGGTGCTGTACTACATTGCTGAAAACCTGGCCATCCGGGCTGATGAATTCGCCGCGCGCCTAGCCGCCATGACCGGCGCTAAGGATCCGCACAAGGAAGTGCTGGCCTCGATCGAACGCCTGTTCTACTACGCGGCATGGGCAGATAAGTACGACGGCCTGGCGCACCAGCCGCCAATGCATGGCATTACCGTGGCGCTGAACGAGGCGGTCGGCGTGATCGGCATCATCTGCCCGAACGAAGCGCCGCTGCTGGGCTTCATCTCGCTGGTCGCTCCCGCGCTGGCGCTGGGCAACCGCGTGGTGGCGGTGCCGTCCGAAGCCTATCCCCTGTCAGCAACGGACCTGTACCAGGTGCTCGATACGTCCGATCTGCCTGGCGGCGCGCTCAACATCGTGACCGGCAGCGCCGACGAACTGGCCAAGACGCTCGCTTCGCACCACGACGTGGACGCCGTGTGGCGCCATGATGGATCGGCGCAAGGCTGCGCCGAAGTCGAGCGTCTGTCGGCGTCGTCTCTGAAGCGCACCTGGGTTGGCGGCGGCAAGGGCCGTGACTGGTACGACATAAGGCAGGCCGGCGGCCGCGCGGTGTTGGCGCATGCCAGCCAGGTCAAGAACATCTGGATCCCTTACGGCGTTTAACGTGAAAAACAACGAATCCCGTCACTGCGAGCGAAGTGCGGCAGTCCAGTGTCATAGCAGGCCAACATGGATCGCCGCGCTGCGCTCGCGATGACGGGATTTTTTCATCATTCGGGGTGCTGCCCCGACTGCATGCCCGTTAGGTCAACCCATCAGACAAGCAGCAACCGGAGTAGCTATGTTTTTGAATCAGGAAATCATCCGCAAAAAGCGCGACGGCGGCGCACTGAGCGCAGAAGAGATCCAGTTTTTCGTACGCGGCATTACTGACGGCAGCGTCACCGAAGGCCAGATCGCGGCACTGGCGATGGCCGTATTTTTCAACGACATGAACATGGACGAGCGAGTGGCCTTTACGCTGGCCATGCGCGACTCCGGCCAGGTCATGGAATGGCGTTCGCTGAACCTGCCAGGCCCGGTGCTCGACAAGCACTCCACCGGCGGCGTGGGCGACGTGGTCTCGCTGATGCTAGGGCCGATGATCGCTGCCTGCGGCGGCTACGTGCCGATGATCTCGGGCCGCGGCCTGGGCCACACCGGCGGCACGCTCGACAAGCTCGATTCCATTCCCGGCTACTGCAGCGCGCCCGATCTTGAACTGTTCCGCAAGGTCGTCAAGGACGTGGGCGTGGCCATCATTGGTCAGACCGCGCAACTGGCGCCGGCGGACAAGCGTATCTACAGCATCCGCGATACCACGGCGACGGTGGAATCGGTCGCCATGATCACCGGCTCCATCCTGTCGAAGAAACTGTCGGCCGGCCTGGACGCACTGGTCATGGACGTGAAAGTTGGCAGCGGCGCCTTCATGCCGAGCTTTGACAAGTCGGTCGAACTGGCCCAGAGCATTGTCGCAGTGGGTAATGGCGCGGGCACCCTGACCTCGGCACTGCTGACCGAAATGAACCAGTCGCTCGGCCCCGTCGCCGGCAACGCTCTGGAAGTACGCCTGGCGATAGATTACCTGACCGGCCGTTCGCGGCCGGCGCGCCTGCACGAAGTAACCATGGCGCTGTGCGCCGAGATGCTGGTGCTCGGTAAGCTGGCCAGCAACGAAACCGATGCGCGCGCCAGGCTGCAGGCAGGCCTTGATTCGGGCGAAGCGGCCGAGCGCTTCTCGCGCATGGTCGCCGCACTCGGTGGCCCGGCCGACTTGGTCGAGCGTCCCGACGCCTACCTGGACCAGGCGACTATCGTGGCGCCGGTGCCTGCCCTGCAGGCTGGCTACGCTACTGCTACCGACTGCCGCGGCCTTGGCCTGGCAGTGGTCAGCCTGGGCGGCGGCCGCCGCCGTCCGCAAGACGCGATCGACTTCGCGGTCGGCCTGACCGGCCTCGCCGAACTGGGCGACGCCATCGGCATCGGCCAGCCGCTTGCCATGGTCCACGCGCGCACCGAGGCAGCCGCCCAACAGGCAGTGCGCGAAGTGCAGGCCGCGTACACCATAGTCGCCAGCAAGCCGGCAGCGAACACTATCATCTACCGCACCATACGATAGATGCTATGGGGTTTTTGGGGTCAGAGCCCAAATTCGCCGAGACTTCGGCTCGCCCTCCGGGAGCGGTGCTTTGCACCGCTGCGAAATTGGTGTCTGACCCCAATAACCGACTTTAGTCAGGAAAGCGGCAGGCCACTGATGATGGCGGCCAGCAGGCTACTAGCGGCTTGGCTTCCTTTCTGTGCCTGCGCCAGCGTGTGGGCATGCGTCAACACCTCAGTAGACAGGCCGGCCCCCATGTTGGTGATGAAGGATAGGGCCAGCACCCGCAAGCCCAGGTGGCGCGCCAGAATGGTTTCGGGCACGGTGCTCATGCCAACGGCATCCGCGCCCAAGCGCTGCGCCATGCGGATTTCAGCCGGGGTCTCAAATTGCGGTCCCAAAAACCAGGCGTAAACCCCTTCAAAAAGTAGTGCGCCCTGCGCTTGTGCCACGTCGGCTGCATGCCTGCGAAGGCCTGCATCATAGGCATCCACCATGTTGACGAATCGCTCGTTGCCAGTCAGACCAACCAGCGGCGAGCGCTGTGGCAGGTTCAGGTGGTCGCTGATCAGCATCAGGCTTTGCGCTGGCATGTCGGCCCGCAGGCTGCCAGCGGCATTGGTTTGCACCAGCGTGTGGCAACCCATCTGTTTGAGCACCTGCAAGGGCAGCGCCATGCCGTCTACCGCACTGGTTTCATAGCCGTGCTTGCGTCCGACCATCACGGCCACTTGCTGTGTGCCAATGGTGCCAAGCCACAACTCACCGCTGTGCCCGGCCACGGTGACCTGCGGAAAGCCTTCCAGCTTGGCATAGGCGATGTGCAACGGGTTGTCGATGTGGCGGGTCAGTCCACTCCAACCGGAGCCCAGAATCACCGCAATGCGTGGTCTGGCATCCGGTGCGGTTTGCCGGATGGCGTGCAGGGCAGGGTGTTCCAGCGGGGATGTCATGGCAGGGCGTGCAGGTGGTCAGGGCCGAAGCTTTCTGGCAGCAGTTGTGCCAGTGTGTAGCTGGGGCCCAGTGCTTCGGCGTTGGCGGTGAGGATGGGTGTGTCAGGGCTGCAGAATTCGCGCAACTTCTGGCGGCATCCGCCACAGGGCGTGATCCAGGCACCGCCGGTTCCCACCACCAGCACGGCGCGCACCTGGGTACTGCCGCTCAGCACCATGGCGCTCAAGGCACTGGCTTCGGCGCAAACGCCTTCGGGGTAGGCGGCGTTCTCGACGTTGCAGCCAGGGTGGATGCGGCCCTGGTCGTCCAGCACGGCTGCGCCCACATGGAATTTTGAGTACGGTGCATAGGCTGCACGCTGCGCTGCACGGGCGGCAAGCAGCAATAGGGCCAGGTGCTCGTCAGAGACTGCGGGGTGTTGTGCGGGTGTGGTTTGCATGCTGGACATCTTAGTGGGTAGTGGGCACGGTTCAACCTGGCTTCCTGTCTTTCAAACTCCCTTTCACGGCATCCATATAAGCTGTCTGCGCTTGATCAGTGCCTTGCTGTCTGAACAAGATGAGGAGTGGATGACTGCAAAAATCTATCTGACCATGAAACCCTGAGCGCTGCAAATCACCAACACCCAAAACTAAATTTCGGAAATTTACAGAAAAGAAGTTGCTGTATCACAAAGGGTACTGTTAGACTGATTTTACAAAACGTTGCAATTCTGCGCGAGGGCCCCGGGGCCTATTCATTTTTGGAGAAAATCGTATGAGCAGAGTCCTTTGGTCCGGGTTTTCAAGAACGGCACTGAGCGCCGCCATCGCCATCTTGGCGGCTGCCCCGGCATTGGCGCAGAACACCACCGCCAGCGTGGGCGGACGCATCGCCGGTGCCGACGGCAAACCGGTGGCTGGTGTCAGCGTGACGATTCTGCACCGCGAGTCGGGCTCTGTGAACAATGTGGCGTCCGACGAGCAGGGTCGCTACGCAGCACGTGGCTTGCGAGTCGGTGGACCGTACACGGTGACCTTCTCGAAGGCCGGGGAAACTCAGACGCGAGACGACGTCTACCTGTTGTTGGCTGAGACGACGGGGCTAGACGTGCAGTTGGGCGGCGCGGTGCTTGCCAGGGTCGAGATCACAGGCTCGGCCTCCAACAAGTTCAACAGCGCCAGCATGGGCGCCGGCACGAATATCGGCCGCCAAGAGCTCGATGCCTACGCCTCGATCGCGCGTAATCTGCAGGACTATGCGCGCGCCGATCCGCGCCTGAGCCAGACCGACAAGGAGCGCGGCGAGATCTCGGCGATGGGCCAGAACACGCGCTACAACTCGATCACCATCGACGGTGTGCGCATCAACGACACCTTCGGCCTCGAAGCCAACAATATGCCCACGGCCAAGCAGCCGATCTCGATCGATGCCATCCAGTCGGTGCAGGTGAATATCTCGAACTACGACGTGACCCAGCAGGGCTATACCGGTGCCAATATCAATGCCGTGACCAAGTCGGGCACGAACGAATTCAAGGGCAGCGTTTACTCCGTTTATCGTGATGTCAGTATGGCCGGCGACCGCTTCAACCGCACCGACGGCAGCTATGCCAAGCCCGCCCCATTCAAGGAAAACACCAAAGGCTTCACGCTGGGCGGCCCCATCATCAAGGACAAGCTGTTCTTCTTCGGCGGCTACGAAGAGCTGCGCAGCACGCGCGCCGCGCCCGATTTCGGCCCGGTCGGCTCGACCCTGACCAATGTGGGTATCACTCCCGCAGAAATCGCCGCGGCCCAGGCGACAGCGAGTTCCAAATACGGCATCGACATCGGCAGCGGCGCAGTGCCGGTCGGCACCGAGCTGCTGGTCAAGGACTATCTACTGAAGCTGGACTGGAACATCAACGACAGCCACCGCGCCAACCTGCGCTACTCGAAGACCGAGCAAGGCGAACCGATCTTCTCGAACTTCGGCACGCGGAGTCTGTCGCTCAGCTCGCATTGGTACACGCAGCAAAAGTCGATTGAGACCGTGGTCGGGCAATGGTTTGCCGACTGGACGCCTAATTTCTCTACCGAAATGAAGCTGTCCAAGCGCAATTACGACAGCGTGCCGCTGAACAACTCTGATCTGCCACAGGTCAGCTTGATCTTCCAGGCTGCCGCTCCCGCCGGGACGGCCACAGGTACACGCTCGCTGATCTTCGGCACCGAACAGAGCCGCCATTTCAATGTGCTGCGCACCAAGACGCTGGATGGCTATCTGGCCGGCAATCTGGTCGTCAACGACCATGAGATCAAGTTCGGCGGTGACTACAGCAAGAACGATGTTTACAACGCCTTCCTGCAACAGACCAAGGGCGTCTATACCTTCCAGGGGAATGATCCCGTGGCCCTGTTCCTGGCCGGCAGGCCCTCAACCTACACCGTGCAGTTGCCACTCCCCGGCGGCCAGCTCAGCGACGGCGTGGCGATCTGGAGTCTGGCCAATCTGGGCCTGTTTGCACAAGACACCTGGACCGTCAACAAGCAGTTGACGGTGACCGCCGGCATACGCCTGGACAAGTCCAGCACGGACGACAAACCCAAGGCCAACGCTGCTGCCGCTGCTGCGGTTGTGCCAAGCGTTGTCGCCACGAACATCCGCCAGACCGGCGGTTTCGGTCTGGACAACACCTACACGATCGATGGCCAAGACCTGGTGCAGCCGCGCCTGGGGTTCAACTACAAGCTCGATACCAAGCAAAAGGCTCAGGTGCGCGGCGGTGTTGGCCTCTTCCAGGGGGCAGCCGCCTCGGTCTGGTTGTCCAACCCCTACTCCAACACCGGCACGGCCACCGGCGTCTTCAATTGCGGAGGCACCACCACACCCTGCCCGACCAATCTGCTCTTCACCCCGAATACCGGCAGCCAGCCGTTCATCAGCGGCGTCGTGCCAGCGGCCAATGTGGACTTCATCCAGCCGGGCCTGAACCAGCCTTCGGTGTGGAAACTGAACCTCGCCTTCGACACCGAACTGCCCTGGTACAACCTGGTGCTGGGCGCCGAGCTCTTGCACACCAAGGTCAAGGATGGCATTTACTACCGCTACCTGAATCTGGGCTCGCCCACCGCCACCGGCCCCGACGGCCGCGAGCTGTACTTCAATGCTGCTGCGCGCAGCGAAGCCTGCTGGACGCCAGGCGCAGCGAGCATCGTCGGCACCTGTGGCGGTGTGGCCAAGGCGCTGAACAATCGCTCATTCAACAACGTGCTGATGGCCACCCACACCTCATTGGGCGGCGGCGATGCGTTGACGCTGAGCCTGTCGCAGCAAAACAAGGGCTGGGGCTGGTCAGCGGCCTACACGCGCACCACCGCAACCGAAGTGAGCCCGCTCACCTCATCAGTGTCCAACTCAAACTTCAACTCACGCTCGATCTTCAACCCGAACGAAGAAATTGCAGCCAACTCGGCCTACCTGACCAGAGACCGCTTCAACGCTTCATTGAACTGGTCGAAGGCCTTCGTCAGCAGTTACAAGACCACCGTCGGCATGTTCTATGAAGGCCGCAAGGGCAAGCCCTACAGCTGGACCTTCAACAACGACCTGAACGGCGACAACGTGGCGGGCAACGACTTGATGTACATACCGAGCGCACCGGGCTCGGGTGAAGTGGTCTTCCGCGGCCCGACCGGCAGCAATCTGACCCCTGCCCAAGCCGAAGCCAAGTTCTGGGCCGTCGTCGACAGCAACGCCGAACTGAGCGCAGCCAAGGGTGGCGTGGTCAAGCGCAACAGCAGCTTTGCCCAGTTCATCAACAGCTTTGACATGCGCATCAACCAGGAAGTCCCCGGCCTCTTCAAAAAACATAAGGGCGTGGTCAGCCTGGATTTTCTCAACGTTGGCAATATGTTCAACAAGCGCTGGGGCCGCATTGACGAGATCGGGTTCCAGGGCGGTGGCGCAAGCGCACGCAGCTTTGTCAACTACGCCGGCATCCAGAACGGCAAGTACGTGTACAGCGTGATTGATCTGGAAGACTTCGTTACCCGCCAAGCCAAGGGCGAGTCCCAGTGGGCGGTCCAGATCACGTTGAGATACGAGTTCTAACGCAGTTCAATGGCGCTGTCGGTTCCGACCGGACGGCGCCCCCTGATGCCGATGCCGATCTTGCCTGGCATCGGTTTTTTCATGTGCGCCCATGCTGGGCGCACATGAAAAACGGGGCGCTAGGCCCCGTATTCATTGACTACTTGGCGGAAGAGGCGGGATTCGAACCCGCGGTGGGTTTAACCCCACGTACGCTTTCCAGGCGTATGACTTAAACCGCTCATCCACCCTTCCGCGAAGCTTTTAATTGTAGCAGTGCGGTGTCGCGGTTACCCAAGTTACCCAAGGGTCATGCTTTATTGGTTTGCACCATCTTCATGACAGAGGAAATTAATGCAGCTACCTCAGACATGTTGCTCGGCACAATCAGCGTGGTTTTGGAATCTTTTGCCACGTGTGAATAGGCCTCGACAGCTTTTTCAGCAACCTTGAGCTGCACGGCCTGCTCGCCCCCCGGCTGACGAATCGCAGCGGCGACGACTTCAATCGCTCGCGCATTGGCCTCAGCCACCGTCATGATGGCTGCAGCTTCACCTTGCGCCATGTTGATGGCCGCCTGTTTTTCACCTTCTGAACGGGCGATAAAGGCTTCGCGCTCACCGGTGGCAATATTGATCTGTTCCTGTTTGCGGCCTTCAGAGGCGGCGATCAGCGCACGCTTTTCGCGTTCAGCGGTGATTTGCGACTGCATGGCAAGCAGGATTGCCTTGGGCGGTGTCAAATCCTTGATCTCGTAGCGCAACACCTTCACACCCCAGTTCGTAGCTGCTTCGTCAATCGCTGCAACGACTTGGGCATTGATGACCTCGCGCTCTTCAAAGGTTTTGTCGAGCTCAAGCTTGCCGATCACGCTGCGCAGCGAGGTTTGCGCAAGCTGGGTGATGGCCACGATGTAGTTGGCCGAGCCGTAGCTGGCACGCATCGGGTCAGTGACCTGAAAATACAAAACGCCGTCAACTTCCAACTGCGTGTTGTCGCGGGTAATACAAACCTGGACGGGCACGTCGAGCGTAATCTCCTTCAGGCTGTGCTTGTAGGCCACGCGGTCGATGAAGGGAACCAGGAAATTGAGGCCCGGCGCCAGGCTGGCGCGGTATTTGCCCAGGCGCTCGACCACCCAGGAGTTTTGTTGCGGCACCACCTTGGTGGACCGGCTGATGAAGATCACGGCGATGACGAGAATGAGGATGGCGATTTCCATGAAGTATCTTTCTTGTGTTGAGGGTTAAAGGGCACTTCTAGAGTTTGTCGACCAGCAACCGGCTTCCTACCAGTTCTGCGACCCGGTGAGGTCCGGCCGAGGGTGTGTTGCCTGGCCGCTGGATCGCCGTCCAGTTAGCGCCGCGGTATTTTACCGTGGCCGTGCCGTCGGCTCTCCATTCCTCGACGAAAACCGTCTCGCCAATGTCCAGGTTGACACTGCGATCAGCACGGGCGGAAGGGTCGGACGGGCGTTTTTTCTTGATCAGGTACCAGGCGACCACGGCGCCTCCCCCGATGACCGCAGCCACCAGCAACTGCACCACGATACCGGCGCCGGCGTGTGCGGCCAGCGCCGCGGCCGCCATTCCCAGGCTGATCATCAGCAGGAAAAAAGTCCCGGTAAGGAGCTCGGCGACAACTGCGCCGCCTGCCAGCAGCCACCAGATGGTTGGTTCACTCATGTTTTCTCCTTTTGTTGATGATGCGCTACATTTTGAGGCAATTACAAGCTGCTGACGGCGTGTTGCCATTTTATTTCCGTACACTTCGCTGATTCGGCTTGGCTCCGTTAGGAGCCTGTCGGACTTTGGGAGCATCGGCTGCAAAAGCGCCGCAGCGGTCCATTTTTCACCGGTTTTTTGTCCCATAGCCGGGCTATGGGCCTGCAAATCCGGCAAAAACTGTCCTCGCTGGGGCTCTTTTTCGCTATCGATGCCCAAAGCCCGACAGGCTCCTAGTTCCGCTGCGCTTTCCAAGCGCTCCATTGTTTTTCATCGCGTCACAGAATCATTATGAAATTTCGTTTCCCCATTGTCATCATTGACGAAGACTTCCGCTCCGAGAACACCTCCGGCCTCGGCATCCGTGCGCTGGCGAAGGCCATAGAAACCGAAGGCTTTGAAGTGCTGGGCGTTACCAGCTACGGCGACCTCTCGCAGTTTGCCCAGCAGCAAAGCCGGGCCAGCGCTTTCATACTGTCGATTGACGACGAGGAGTTCACCCCCGGCCCTGATCTTGACCCGGCGGTTTTGAATTTGCGCACCTTCATTGAAGAAGTGCGACGTAAAAATCTGGAGGTTCCTATTTATGTCTATGGCGAGACAAAAACTTCACGACATATCCCCAATGACATCCTGCGCGAGCTGCATGGCTTCATCCATATGTTTGAGGACACGCCGGAGTTTGTGGCGCGGCATATTTTGCGTGAAGCTAAAAGTTATCTGGAAGGCGTGCAACCGCCGTTTTTCAAAGCGCTGCTGGATTACGCCGAAGACGGATCGTATTCATGGCATTGCCCTGGGCACTCTGGTGGCGTGGCGTTTTTGAAGAGCCCGGTCGGGCAGATGTACCACCAGTTTTATGGCGAGAACATGCTGCGCGCCGACGTTTGCAACGCGGTGGAAGAGCTCGGCCAACTGCTAGACCACGATGGTGCGATTGGAGCCAGCGAGCGCAACGCGGCCCGCATCTTCAACGCGGATCATTGCTTTTTCGTCACCAACGGCACATCGACCAGCAACAAGATGGTCTGGCACCACACGGTGGCGCCGAGCGACGTGGTGGTGGTGGACCGCAACTGCCACAAGTCAATCTTGCACGCCATCATCATGACCGGCGCGGTGCCGGTATTTTTGAAGCCGACGCGCAACCATTTCGGCATCATCGGGCCGATTCCGCAAAGCGAATTTGAGCCCCAGGCTATTCAAGCCAAGATCGCCGCCAACCCGCTGCTCAAAGGGGTTAAAGGGTTTAATGCAGCCAAGGTCAAGCCGCGCGTGCTCACGCTCACGCAGTCCACCTACGACGGCGTGCTCTACAACACCGAAACCATCAAAGGCATGCTCGACGGCTACATCGACAACCTACATTTTGACGAAGCTTGGCTGCCGCACGCCGCGTTTCACCCCTTCTACGGCAGCTATCATTCGATGGGGAAAAACCGCATCCGCCCCAAGACGGCTGTGGTGTATGCAACCCAATCCATCCACAAGCTGCTGGCCGGCATCAGCCAGGCTAGCCATGTGCTGGTGCAGGACTCGCAGACCGTCAAGCTCGACAGGCACCTCTTCAACGAGGCCTATTTGATGCACACCTCGACCTCGCCGCAGTACAGCATCATTGCCAGCTGCGACGTGGCCGCCGCCATGATGGAGCCACCCGGCGGCACGGCGCTGGTGGAAGAAAGCATTGCCGAGTCGCTTGATTTCCGCCGTGCCATGCGCAAGATTGATGCTGAGTACGGAGACGACTGGTGGTTCAAGGTCTGGGGCCCCGACAAGCTGGCGGAAGAAGGCATTGGCGAGGCGAAAGACTGGATCATCAAGGGCGAGTCACGCAGCGCCAAAACTGCCAAAAACGGGGCCAACAACTGGCACGGTTTTGGCCAGATGGCGACTGGCTTCAATATGCTGGACCCTATCAAGTCCACCATCATCACACCGGGGCTGGACCTGAACGGCAAGTTTGCAAAAACCGGTATTCCGGCATCCATCGTGACGAAATTCCTCGTAGAGCACGGCGTGATTGTTGAAAAAACCGGCCTCTACAGCTTCTTCATCATGTTCACCATCGGCATCACCAAGGGTCGCTGGAACACGCTGTTGACGGGCTTGCAGCAGTTCAAGGACGACTACGCCAAGAACCAGCCGATGTGGCGCATCCTGCCCAAGTTTTGCCAGAAGTTTCCCAAGTACGAGCGCATGGGCTTGGCTGATTTGTGCCAGCACATCCACACGCTATACGCCAAATACGACATTGCGCGCCTGACCACCGAGGTCTACCAAAGCGACCTGACCCCGGCCATGAAGCCCAGCGATGCCTACGCCCACATCGCCCAGCGCAAGACCGAGCGGGTCGAGATTGACCAGCTTGAAGGCCGCATCACGGTTGGCCTCGTCACGCCATACCCGCCGGGTATTCCGCTGCTGATTCCGGGCGAAGTGTTCAACAAAAAAATTGTTGATTATTTGAAGTTTGCGCGCGAATTCAACTCCCAGTGCCCGGGTTTTGAAACTGACATCCACGGCCTGGTCGAGCAGGTGGATGCCAAGGACAAGATGCGCTATTACGCGGATTGCGTGAAAAACTCTCTCATCAGGCGCTGAAGAAGTTTTTCAGTTTGTCGGCCCAGCCTTCTTCGCTGGGTGAGTGCTTGGCCCCGCCTATTTTCAAAGACTCATCAAACTCCTTGAGCAGTTTGCGTTGCTGTTCAGTCAGCTTGACGGGGGTTTCCACAGTGATGTGGCAATACAAATCACCAGGGTAGCTGGATCGCACGCCCTTGATGCCCTTGCCGCGCAGGCGGAACTGTTTGCTGGCCTGCGTACCTTCGGGGATGTCAATGGCGGCTTTACCTACCAGCGTGGGCACTTCAATTTCGCCGCCCAATGCAGCCGTGGTGAAACTGATGGGTACAGTGCAGTGCAGGTCGTCGCCGTCGCGCTCGAAGATGGCGTGTTTTTTGACGCGAATCTCGATGTACAAATCGCCTGGCGGCCCGCCATTGGTGCCAGGCTCACCGTTACCGGTTGAGCGGATGCGCATTCCATCGTCAATACCGCCGGGGATTTTGACTTCAAGCGTTTTGTTGTTTTTGGTTTTGCCCACGCCGTGGCAAGCCACGCAGGGCTCGGGGATCAGCTTGCCGGTGCCTTTGCATTGCGGGCAGGTTTGCTGCACGCTGAAAAAACCCTGACGCATTTGCACCACGCCGTGGCCGTGGCAGGTGGTGCAGGTGGCAACCTTGGTGCCGGGCTTGGCACCTGAGCCTTTGCAGGTGGTGCAGTCGTCCCAGTTGGGGATGCGGATTTGCGCTTCCTTGCCATTGGCGGCCTCTTCAAGCGTGATCTCCATCGCGTAGCTCAGGTCACCACCACGAAAGACCTGTCTGCCACCGCGTTGCTGCGCAGCACCGCGCTGGCCACCGAACACACCACCAAAGATGTCGCCAAAGGCTTCCGCAAAACCGCCAAAACCTTCAGCGCCCGGGCCACCGCGCATGTTGGGGTCTACGCCCGCATGGCCGTACTGGTCGTAGGCGGCACGCTTTTGCTCGTCGGAAAGCATCTCGTAGGCTTCTTTGCCCTCCTTGAATTTTTCTTCGGCAGCCTTGTTGCCATCACCCTGGTTGCGGTCTGGGTGGTGCTTCATCGCGAGTTTGCGATAGGCTTTTTTGATGTCTTCATCGCTGGCGTTTTTAGCAACGCCTAGCGTGTCGTAATAGTCTTTTTTAGCCATGTAGGGTCGGTCGAAAATCGTCGAAAGTTATCGAAAGTTGTTGTTAAGCGACTAGTCGGAAAACACAAAAGCGGAAATCCGGGATCGTTCCAGGTTTTCCGCTTCGGGTATGCAGTTACCCGCGTCACTTTAGGCTGCCAGGACGGGTTCTCGTTAACCCTTCTTGACTTCCTTGACCTCGGCGTCAACCACATTGTCGTCTGCCGGTTTGGCTTCTGGCTGGGCTGCGCCACCTGCCGGACCCGCTGCCGCTGCGGCTTTGGATGCCTCCATGTCGGCGTACACTTTTTCGCCCATCTTCTGGCTGGCTTCCATGAGCGCTGTGTTCTTCGTGTCGATGGCGGCCTTGTCTTCGCCTTTGAGGGCTTCTTCCATGTCCTTGATGGCAGCTTCGATTTTTTCTTTCTCGCCTGCCTCAAGCTTGTCGCCGTATTCAGCCAGCGATTTCTTCACACTGTGAACCATGGCTTCTGCATTGTTCTTGGCCTGCACAAATTCGACTTTTTTCTTGTCGTCTTCGGCGTGAAGCTCGGCATCTTTCACCATCTGCTGGATCTCGGCTTCAGACAAACCGGAGTTGGCCTTGATGGTGATTTTGTTTTCTTTACCGGTGCCCTTGTCTTTTGCGCCTACGTGCAAGATGCCGTTGGCATCGATGTCGAAGGACACTTCAATCTGCGGCGTGCCGCGCGCTGACGGCGGAATGCCTTCAAGGTTGAACTCGCCCAGCGCCTTGTTGCCCGATGCAATCTCGCGCTCGCCCTGGAAGACCTTGATGGTCACGGCCGGCTGGTTGTCTTCAGCGGTCGAGAAGGTCTGTGCAAATTTAGTCGGGATGGTCGTGTTTTTCTTGATCATCTTGCTCATAACGCCGCCCATGGTTTCGATACCAAGGGACAGTGGGGTCACATCAAGCAGCAACACGTCGGTACGATCACCCGACAACACCTGGCCCTGAATCGCAGCGCCCACGGCAACCGCTTCATCGGGGTTCACATCCTTGCGCGGCTCCTTGCCGAAGAACTCCTTGACCTTCTCCTGCACCTTGGGCATACGGGTCTGGCCACCGACCAGAATCACATCATGGATATCTGACACGCTCAGGCCTGCGTCCTTCATCGCGATGCGGCAAGGCGCAATCGTGCGTTCGATCAGTTCGTCAACCAGGCTCTCCAGTTTGGCGCGGGTCAGCTTGACCAGCAAATGCTTGGGGCCGGATGCCGGGTCGTGTGCAATGTAGGGAATGTTGACTTCGGTTGCAACGCTGTTGGACAGCTCGATTTTTGCTTTTTCAGCCGAGTCTTTCAGGCGCTGCAAGGCGACTACGTCTTTGGACAAGTCGATGCCGCTTTCCTTTTTGAACTCGGCCACGATGTATTCGATGATGCGTTGGTCAAAGTCTTCGCCACCCAAAAAGGTGTCGCCATTGGTGGACAGCACTTCAAATTGTTTTTCACCGTCAACGTCGGCGATCTCGATGATGGAGATATCAAACGTACCGCCGCCCAGGTCATAGACGGCAATCTTGCGGTCGCCTTTTTCCTGCTTGTCCAGGCCAAAGGCGAGGGCGGCAGCGGTAGGCTCGTTGATGATGCGCTTGACGTCGAGGCCGGCAATGCGGCCCGCGTCTTTGGTGGCCTGGCGCTGCGCGTCATTGAAGTACGCAGGCACCGTGATGACGGCCTCGGTAACCGGCTCGCCGAGGTAGTCTTCGGCGGTTTTTTTCATCTTGCGCAGGATGTCGGCACTGACCTGCTGGGCAGACAATTTTTTGCCACGCACTTCAACCCATGCGTCGCCGTTGTCCGCTGCCACGATGGTGTAAGGCATGAGAGCGATGTCCTTCTGGACTTCTTTTTCAGTGAATTTTCGGCCAATCAGACGCTTGACGGCATACAGCGTGTTCTTGGGGTTGGTCACGGCCTGACGCTTGGCCGAGATGCCGACCAGAACTTCGCCGTCTTCCTGGTAAGCAACGATGGACGGCGTGGTGCGCGTGCCTTCGGAGTTTTCAATCACCCGTGGCGTGTTGCCTTCCATGATGGCTACGCAACTATTGGTCGTGCCCAGGTCGATGCCGATGATTCTTCCCATGATGTGCTCCGTTCGATTCAAAAATAATGATGTTTAAGAGGTGTGGCTGTGTTGAAGTATTTCAAGACAACATTTATTTGGCTGCGCTCACCGTGACTAAAGCCGGACGCAGCACGCGCTCGGCAATCAGATAGCCTTTTTGCAGCACGCCAACGACTGTATTGGCCTCTTGCTCCGATGGCACCATGCTGATGGCTTGGTGCTGGTGCGGGTCAAATTTAGTGCCTGCGGGTGGGTCGATGGCCATCACCTTGTTGCGCTCCAGTGCGCTTTTCAGTTGCTTGAGTGTGGCTTCTCCGCCTTCGCGGATTTGCTGCGGCGTTGCATCCTTGATGCTGAGGCCCGCTTCCAGGCTGTCGGCTATCGGTAGCAGGCTTTCGGCAAAACTCTCGACTGCAAACTTGCGGGCTTTGCTGATTTCATCATCGGCGCGGCGGCGGGCGTTTTCAGCCTCGGCTTTGGCACGTAAGTAGCTGTCAGTCAGTTCGGTGTTTTTGGCCGTCAGCGTGGCGACCTCAGCCTGCGCCACGCATAGCGCATCAAACTCGTTGGCGGCCTGCGCTGCTTCAAGTTCCTCGGGGCTGGGCGCACCTGTCAGGTCGGCGTTCATGCCGTTGGCGGATTGGTTTTGTTCGGGTTGCGAGTTTTCAGACATGCTTCAACAAAGATAAAGACGATCAAGGAAAAAGTGGGGTTATTGGGGTCAGACGCCAATTTCGGAGTTTTTGGGGTCAGAGCCCAAATTCGCCGAGCCTACGGCTCGCCCGGAGGGCGCGGTGCGATGCACCGCAGCGAAATTGGTGTCTGACCCCAATAACTCCCCGAAGGGCGTGCCAAGGGCACGATGAATTTGGACTCTGACCCCAAAAACCTAGTGCCTCGATGGCAGCTTATTTTTTCTTGATCAGACTGGCCGACCACTTGCTTGCGAATGTCTGCACCTCGCCCAGGCGTTTGAGAAAATCTGCGCCCAGTGTGGTGACGATATAACCAGCGCTGCCGTGCGTGAGCAGCCCGGCAGCGCGCAGCTCCTTGATACGGGTGTTGAGTGTGTTGGGAGTGATTCTTCCGATGCTGTCTTGCAGCAGGCGAAATGTCTGGGGGTGGCCGTCTTTCAAGGCCCACAAAACACGCAGTGCATAGCGTGATTCAAACAGTTCAAACAGCTGGCCGACAGCGGCATTTTCCTTGGCACTCATAGGGGATATCTCCTGGTCACGTTTTTGTCACAGTTGGGAGGTTAAGCACAAGCTTGGAGTGAAATATAGCTCAAATTCCTGACTGCTACTAGTTTTGTAGCTGCCTGCGCCCGCTGTGTGTAACCTTAGAGCCAAAAGACTTGAAAAGTTGGACTGGAGGCCATGCGCGGGTCAAGACCATCAACGAAATTGGTCGAGCAGGTGGATGCCAAGGGCAGTCCGTTTCTATTGGTCTATAGGCCATTTCATACCTAAAAATAGCTATTTTTTAACCTTGCATCAGGCCGCCAATTCGTTATCGCGGGCTATGCCGGCCGTGTGGCTGAAGCCGCCGTCTACATAAGTGATTTCAGCGGTGACGCCTGAAGCCAGGTCCGATAAAAGGAAGGCGGCCACATTGCCCACATCCTCGATCGTGACGTTGCGCCGCAGCGGGGAGGCGGCCGCCACCATGCTCAGCAGCTTGCCGAAGTCTTTGATGCCGCTGGCCGCCAGTGTCTTGATCGGACCGGCGCTGATGCAGTTGACGCGCATGCCCCGGGGTCCCAGGGATTCGGCCAGGTAACGCACGCTGGCTTCCAGGCTGGCCTTGGCCAGGCCCATGGTGTTGTAGTTGGGGATCGTGCGCTGGGCGCCCAGGTAAGTCAGGGTCAGCAGGGCGGCCTTGGTGTTGAGGTAGGGCAGGGCGGCCTTGGCCATGGCGGGGAAGCTGTAGGCGCTGATGTCGTGGGCAATCTTGAAGCCCTCGCGCGACAGGCCGTCGAGAAAGTCGCCGGCAATGGTTTCGCGCGGGGCGTAGCCGATGCTGTGAACAAAGCCGTCAAAGGTGGGCCAGGTTTGGGTCAGGTCCGTCATCAGCTGCGCAATTTGCTCGTCGCTGCTCACGTCGCAGTCAAACACCAGCTGGCTGCCAAAGTCGGTGGCAAATTCGGTGATGCGGTCTTTAAAGCGCTCGCCTTGGTAGCTGAAGGCCAGTTCTGCGCCCTGTGCGTGGCAGGCCTTGGCAATGCCGTAGGCGATGGAGCGGTTGCTCAATACGCCCATGATTAATAATTTTTTGCCAGCTAGAAAACCCATAGACTATCCTTCTTAAAAATCTTGCAGAATTGTCGCATGCGCGCTTTAGAAGTGGTTCGACAAATCTGAACAGCGAGATAAGTGGAAACTCTGGGTACCAGGCCAGACCGATGATGGTCTGGCAAGAAGGAGTAAGATTATTCGGGTCAGAGTCCAAATGCGACTAGCCTATGGCTCGCCCTTAGGGTGTTAGGGTGCGGTGCCCTGCACCGCAGCGAAATTGGCGTCTGACCCGAATAAGCCCACACGACGTTTTCACGGGTTACAATACGAACTTCACGACCAAATGGGCGGGTTTTCACCGCCCATTTTTTTTGGGCGTTTGTTTTTAGATACTGCATTTTTTTTGATCTTGCATGGCCGCGCAAAGTACCAACGAAACGATTGAGCAAACCGTCACCGGACTGGGTTATGACCTGGTTGACATTGAGCGCACCGGTGCTGGCTTGTTGCGCGTGACGATTGACATGCCGTATGTTGCGCAAGCCGAACAGTTCATCAATGCTGAAGATTGTGAAAAAGTCACGCGCCAGCTGCAGTTTGTACTGGAAGTGGACGCTGCGGCGTATTCCCGGCTTGAGGTTAGCTCGCCCGGAATCGACAGGCCGCTGCGCAGTGAGAAAGATTTTGAGCGCTTTGCCGGTGAGTTGATAGACCTCACCCTTAAAGCGCCTATTGGTATAGCGGCAACGGCTGGTTCGACGATATCGGCCAAGCAGAAAAAATTTCGGGGGACACTGGAGCACGCTGAATCCGCTGAATCTGGTAGTGCGGCAGGTACTTGGCAAATCGTCTGGAGCGATCAGCCAGCGGCCAAGCCAGGGCAAAAGATTAGCAAGAAAAGAGTGCCTGCACCGCTACAGGCACTGGTTTTCAGGCTGGATGAGATTGCTCAGGTACGGCTGGCTCCGGTGGTGGACTTCAAGGGGCGCAAGCCAAAGGGTGCCGGGTTTTTGAAAATTAGACTGAAAGGCCTGTGAAATGAATCGCGAAATGTTGATGTTGGTTGATGCCATCTCGCGCGAGAAAAATGTCGAACGCGACGTAGTTTTCAGTGCGGTCGAGCTGGCTCTTGCGCAAGCCACCAAAAAAAGCTACCCCGGTGAAGTTGACATTCGGGTTGCCGTTAACCGTGACAGCGGCAACTATGAAACCTTCCGCCGCTGGCTGGTGGTGCCGGATGAGGCCGGTCTGCAAAACCCTGACGCAGAAGAACTGGTGAGCGATGCGCGTGACGAGATCGCAGACATCGAAGAGGGCGATTTCATTGAAAAACCGGTTGAAAGCATGCCGATTGGCCGCATTGGTGCCATGGCAGCCAAGCAGGTCATTCTGCAAAAAATCCGTGATGCCGAGCGCGAAATGCTGCTCAGTGACTTCATGTCGCGTGGCGACAAAATCTTTGCCGGCACCGTCAAGCGCATGGACAAGGGCGACATCATTGTCGAGTCCGGCCGCGTCGAAGGCCGCCTGCGCCGCGGCGACATGATCCCGAAAGAAAACCTGCGCTCTGGTGACCGCGTGCGCGCCATGATTATGGAAGTCGACAACACCCTGCGTGGCGCGCCCATCATTCTGTCGCGCACCTCGCCCGAGTACATGATCGAGCTGTTCCGCCAGGAAGTGCCCGAAATCGAGCAGGGCCTGCTGGAGATCAAAGCCTGCGCCCGTGACCCCGGCTCACGCGCAAAAATTGCCGTGCTGTCACATGACAAACGTATTGACCCGATTGGCACCTGCGTCGGGGTGCGTGGTACCCGCGTCAATGGCGTGACCAACGAACTCGCTGGTGAGCGCGTCGACATCGTGCTGTGGAGCGAAGATCCGGCCCAGTTCGTAATCGGTGCGCTGGCCCCGGCCAATGTGTCGGCCATCGTGGTGGACGAAGATCGCCACGCCATGGATGTGGTGGTTGATGAAGAAAATCTGGCTATTTCGATTGGTCGTGGTGGCCAGAACGTGCGTCTGGCAGCCGAATTGACGGGCTGGAAAATCAACATCATGACGGCCGACGAGTCGGCTGAAAAGCAGGCCATCGAGAGTGACACCAACCGCAAGCTGTTCATGGAAAAGCTCGATATAGACCAGGAAGTCGCCGACATCCTGATCTCCGAAGGCTTCAGCAGCCTCGAAGAAGTGGCCTACGTGCCGCTACAGGAACTGCTGGAGATCGAGTCGTTTGACGAAGACATCGTCAATGCGCTGCGCACGCGCGCCAAGGCTGCGCTGCTGACGATGGAAATTATCACGGAAGAAAATACCGAAGGTGTCTCGCAAAACCTGTGTGATGTCGAGAGCTTGAGCCCTGAGCTGATTGCAAAGCTCAATGCAGCGGGCATCAACAGCCGTGACGACCTGGCCGATCTGGCCACGCACGAACTAACCGATATTACCGGCCAGTCTGCGGACCAAGCCACTGCCCTCATCATGATTGCACGCGCCCATTGGTTTACCGATGAAGCGGCTGCTGTTGTGGCAGCTGCACCCGCAGTTGCCGAAGAGCAATGATTATGCAGGCCAGTCAGGAAAACCAACTATGTCCAGTACCACTACCATCGCTGAATTCGCAGCTGAACTGAATAAATCTACTGCCAGCCTGATCGAGCAATTGACCAGCGCTGGGGTCGCCAATGCAGCTGCCAACGACCATTTGTCAGAAGCCGACAAGCAGAAGTTGCTTGGGTTTTTGCATGCTAGTCACGGCACTGTCTCGGCAGAGCGCAAAAAAATCACGCTGGTGAAAAAATTCACCAGTGAAATCAAGCAGGCTGATGCCAGCGGCAAGGCCCGCACCATTGTGGTGGAGGTGCGTAAAAAACGTACTTTTGTCAAACGTGAAGATGACTCTGGTTTACCTGCTGCAAAAGCGCAGCCTGAAGTGGCTGTTGCAGCGTCAGCACCGGTGGTTGACGCTACGGAGTTGATCCGGCGTGCAGGCGAGGCCAATCGCCACGCCGAATTGCTGCACCGCCAGGAGGCAGAACTGACCGAAAAACGTCGCCTGCGTGAAGAGCAGGATGCCAAAGAAGCGACTCAGGAAGAAGCGCACCAGGCCGCTGAGGCCGTTGATGCCGAAAGCGCCAACGCAGCCGCGCTCTCTGCGGATGCAGCCGCGAAAGCCAAGCCACGCATTGGGAAAATTCAAAAAACACCCGCTAAACCCGCTAAGGCACTGGACCCAGAGGCTTCAAAAGCAGCAGCAGAAGCCGCTGCAGCAGAGCAGGCCGGCAAAGTTGCCGAGGCAGCCGCCGTTCATGCATCGGCTCAAGCCGCCGCAAAAGCGAAAGCCACTGCAGAATTTCAGGCCGATGCCGCCAAGGCAAAAGAATTGCAGGAGCGTCGCCACAAGGCAGAAGCCGAGGCCGCTGGCGTCCGCGCCATGCTGTCTGCACCCAAGCGCGTACTGGTGCCGCATGGTGCCCACAAGGCAGCCATCAAGGGTACTTTGCACAAACCAGTTGGCTCGCCCGGCGCAGCCAAAAGCGCACCAGGTACAGCTGCGGCCCCAGGCGGTCCGGGTAAAAAAGAAGTCAAGTCCGAGAACCTGTCGTCAACCTGGAAAGATGAAGCGGCCAAGAAAAAAGGCTTGCCAAGTCGCGGGGCTACACCGGTACCTGGACGCGGCAATTTCCGGGGTGGCCCGCGCGGCAGGCGCAGCAACGGCCGCGATGCACGCCCAGAGTCAAACTTTGTAGCGCCCACCGAGTTCAAGGTGATTGAGGTTCATGTGCCAGAGACCATCACGGTCTCCGAGCTGGCACACAAAATGAGTATCAAGTCGGGTGAGGTT
Source organism: Polaromonas sp. (assembly GCA_038902915.1). GTDB lineage: Bacteria > Pseudomonadota > Gammaproteobacteria > Burkholderiales > Burkholderiaceae_C > Polaromonas. The sequence continues at coordinate 3,184 of JBCKNC010000005.1, read as the reverse complement.
ATCAAGCATTTGATGAAACTTGGCATGATGGCCACCATCAACCAGCCGCTGGATCAGGACACCGCGATGATCGTGGTCGAAGAGATGGGCCACAAGGCCGTCACTGCGGCGCTGGATGATCCAGAAGCCTTTGCCGATGATGACGTGCAAGGCCAGCAGGCTGAATCGTTGCCACGCGCACCTGTGGTTACCGTCATGGGTCACGTTGACCATGGCAAGACCTCGCTGCTTGACTACATTCGCCGCGCCAAGGTGGCATCTGGCGAAGCCGGTGGCATTACCCAGCACATCGGTGCCTACCATGTGGAAACACCGCGCGGCATGATCACCTTCATCGATACCCCGGGCCACGAAGCGTTTACCGCCATGCGTGCCCGTGGTGCGAAGGCAACCGACATCGTGATTCTGGTGGTCGCAGCGGATGACGGCGTGATGCCGCAGACGAAAGAGGCCATCAGGCACGCCAAGGCGGCAGGTGTTCCCATCGTCGTGGCGATCAACAAGATCGACAAGCCGGGCATCAACCTGGAACGCGTCAAAGGCGAGCTGGTCACCGAAGCGGTGATTCCTGAAGAGTTCGGCGGCGACGTGCCCTTTGTCGGCGTCTCGGCCCATACCGGCGCCGGTATCGATGCCTTGCTCGAACAGGTGCTGCTGCAGGCCGAAGTGCTTGAGCTGCGTGCGCCGGTCGCTGCGCTGGCCAAGGGCCTGGTGATTGAAGCCAGGCTTGACAAGGGTCGCGGCCCGGTGGCCACCGTGCTGATTCAGTCCGGCACGCTGAAAGCTGGCGACGTTGTGCTGGCTGGTTCCACTTTCGGAAAAGTTCGCGCCATGCAGGACGAGAACGGCAAAACCATCAAGACCGCAGGCCCATCGATTCCGGTTGAAATTCAGGGTTTGACCGAAGTTCCGCAGGCCGGTGATAGCTTCATCGTCATGTTGGATGAGCGCCGCGCTAGAGAGATTTCAACCTACCGTGCAGGCAAGTTCCGCAATACCAAGCTGGCCAAGAAGCAGGCTTCGAAACTTGAAAACATGTTTGCCGACATCGGTGCTGGCGAGGTCAAAATGCTGCCCATCATCATCAAGGCCGACGTGCAGGGATCGCAAGAAGCACTGGCCCAGTCACTGCTCAAACTCTCGACCGACGAGGTCAAGGTTCAACTGGTGTACTCCGGTGTTGGTGGTATTTCGGAGTCCGACGTCAACCTGGCGATTGCCTCGAAAGCCGTGCTGATCGGGTTCAACACCCGTGCCGATGCACAGGCGCGCAAGCAGGCCGAGAACAACGGCGTTGAGATTCGTTACTACAATATCATTTATGACGCGGTAGACGAGCTCAGGGCTGCCATGTCGGGCATGCTGACACCGGACAAAAAAGAAGAAGTCATCGGCAATGCCGAGATTCGCCAGGTGTTCAAGGTGTCCAAGATCGGATCGATTGCCGGCTGTATGGTCACGGCGGGTGTGGTTCGCCGCGCCGCCCGCCTGCGCCTGCTGCGCGAGAACGTGGTCGTCTTCACGGGCGAACTCGACTCACTCAAGCGCTTCAAGGACGATGCGAAAGAAGTCAAGGAAGGCTTCGAGTGCGGCTTGAACGTCAAGGGCTACAACGACATCCAGGTTGGCGACGTCCTGGAGTTCTTTGAAATCCGCGAAGTGGCAAGGACGCTGGAAACCGCGTAAGAGTTTTTGGGGTCAGAGCCCAAATTCGCCGAGCCTACGGCTCGCCCTCCGGGGGCGGTGCTTCGCACCGCTGCGAAATTGGTGTCTGACCCCAATAATTCTAATTTTTAACATGCGTAAAAAATCATCCACCCCCAATCGTGGCTTTCGGGTTGCCGATCAGATCCAGCGTGATCTGACGCAACTGATCGCGCGCGAACTGAAAGACCCTCGGGTCGGGATGGTGACGATTCAGTCGGTTGAAGTAACGGCCGATTACGCGCACGCCAAGGTGTATTTCAGTGTGCTGGTCGGCGACTCGAAGGCGTGCGAAGAAGCCCTCAACCAGGCCGCCGGATTCCTGCGCAACGGTCTTTTCAAACGCCTGATGACGCACACCGTGCCGACTTTGCATTTCCACTTCGACCGCACCACAGAGCGTGCGGCCGACATGAACGCCTTGATTGCCAAGGCGGTCTCGTCTCGCGCGCAAGACGACTGAGTTCGCGCCGTTTCCCTTGATGACAGGTTCAGGGACAACGGTGCCAACAGAGTGCCCGGGCTAGCCTGGGCGCCGAGCCTGTCGGAATTTATGACGCAAACATCTCCTCCTCGCCAAAAGATACAGCGACGTCCCGTTCACGGCGTGCTGTTGCTCGACAAGCCGCTGGGCCTGTCGAGCAACCAGGCCTTGCAAAAGGCCAAGTGGCTGCTGCGCGCTGACAAGGCTGGTCACACCGGCACGCTGGACCCGCTGGCGACAGGCGTGCTGCCGCTGTGCTTTGGCGCGGCCACCAAATTCAGCCAGATCCAGCTCGATGCCGACAAGACCTATGAGGCCCTGCTGGTACTGGGCGAAAAAACCAGTACCGGTGATGCTGAAGGTGATGTGACACAGACGCGGCCTGTACCCGCCATCACGCCAGAACTGCTGGACCAGCTGACGCGCCGCTTCACGGGTCCGCAGACGCAGGTGCCGCCGATGTACTCGGCGCTGAAAAAAGACGGTAAGGCGCTTTACGAATATGCGCGCAAGGGTGAAGAGGTGGAGCGGGACGCTCGCCACATCACGATTTACAAGCTGAATATGGCTGTAGCCCATGATCCACGGGCGCAGGCAGCGATCAAAATAGTAGTGTCCTGCAGCAAAGGCAGCTACATTCGAACGCTCGGTGAAGACATCGGTGAGGCCATTGGCTGTGGCGCACACCTCGGCTCGCTGCGGCGTATTGAAACCGGTGGTTTTGTGGCCGACCAGTGCGTCAGCCTTGCTGCGCTTGAGGCCATGACAGAGCCGGAGCGGCAAGCGCGCCTGCTGCCGGTGCAGTCGCTGGTGGCCAATTATCGCTCTGTCACATTGGATGCCGACAATGCAGGGCGGTTTTTAAGTGGCCTGCGCAGGCGTGGCGAGCCAGGCCAGTGGGGCGCTGATGCGCCACTGGTGCAGGTCTACGGAACCGAGCCGCGAGCGTTTTTGGGCTCTGCACACATATGCGCTGATGAACTGATTCCGCAGCGT